>CAZLOC010000513.1:0-2891 GCA_964560935.1 uncultured Anaerolineaceae bacterium
TCACGATCCCACAACGCAATCGCGAACATCCCCACCGCACTCGCCAGCGTTTTTTCAATCCCCCAAGCCTCGAAGCACGCCAGCAAGGTCTCGGTATCCGAATGACCGCGCCACGAATGTCTCCCCTCGCCCGCGCGCGGGATACCGAAGGGTAGGGGCTTTATCAGAGGGGCCGGGGGAGCGGGCGCCCCTAGTGTCTTGCGCAGTTCCAGGTGGTTATAGATCTCCCCGTTGAACGCAATCACATAGCGTCCAGTGGGAGAAGCCATCGGCTGGTGCCCGGCAGGAGAAAGATCGAGGATGGACAAACGGCGATGACCAATTGCAATCCCTGCCTCCTCGTCTACCCATACTCCCCCATCATCCGGGCCGCGATGCCTGATGGCCTCAGTCATGGCGTATGCACTGTTTGAAAGCGCATCGGCCATGTGACCATGGTTTGAAATGATGCCCGCTAGGCCGCACATACAACTGTAAGTTTGTTCATGTGCCCATCGGCAGCGTCATGCCGGGCTGGTCAAAACACGAGCTTTTCATGCTGATGCTGCTGAGGAGTTTGGGTCAAGTTGGGTCACTTTCTTCGTCTGACCAAACCGAGCGATAAGCCTCAGCCATTCTTTCGACTGAGAAATTTTCAACGATCCTGCGTCTCGCAGCGGCTTGGCGCCCCGGATCGGGCAAAGCTGCTATCGCGCTAACCAAGGCTGCGGCCAGTCGCTCTGGCGAGCGCGGCGGAACGACCCATCCGGTATCGCCAACGATGAATGCGCTGTCCCCCACATCTGTCGTCACACATGGCGTGCCACAGGCCATCGCTTCGCACAAAACATTTGGGAAAGCTTCTGAAAAAGCAGAGCTGAGGCAAAAGATGTCAATGGCGTTCATGATGTTTGGAATATCCGCACGTTGCCCAACAAGCAAAACGTGATCACCAAGCCCACGTGACTCAATTTCAGGCCGCAACTGTGAACCCTCATCAAGGCCCTTTCCAACCAATAAACACTTGAACGTGTTGGACCTTCTAAGGATTGCCAGAGCATTAAGCAAGTTGAGGTGATCTTTCTGAGGATCCAAGCGGGCAACCATGCCCAGGAGCACTTCGTCCCCAACAACGCCAAAGTCTGCACGAGTTTGCGTCCTGGCCTTTTGATCGGGACAAAAAGCGTCAACAGGATAACCGTTAGGGATGAAAACAAGTTTCCGTGAGTGATATCCAATGCCACGATGAGCGACCAGCGCGGCTTTAGAACAGCTGATGACCCATTTTGGGATCACGTGACTTAAAAGCGCATTCAGCCGAATCAATGCAAAACGCGGTAAAGGGTTATCGCTTGCTGCAACCATGCTGTTGTGCAAACCCCAAGCGATATTCCTGAAGCCAGCCATTCTGGCGGCGATGCCACCTACAAAATCGGCGTGATACATCCAGGTCTGTATGGTGTCGGGTGCGATTGACTTGATCAAACCAGCCAAACCATAGATGGCAGAAAGCTTTCTGCCCAAAGTCGTCATGTCGAGGTCAACAACCTCTACCCCAAGATTCTTCAGCAGATCACCGTATTTGCCTAATCCAGCCAACGACACAACGAAATGTTCATCGTGTGGCAAGCTTTGAATTATTCGAAATAGCACCGCTTCGGCACCACCGTCATTGAGACAGGTAATTACATGAACAATCTTCATAAATCAGATACAGGGTTTTCATAAGCCAAAATCTGGCGGGGTTCGGTTACTAATGGAATTAGTGATTGGGTTTGATGCAGGCCAGACAAATTAGTCGGTGTAATTAAAACCTTACTCAGTGAGCAGGCGGCCAATAACAGCCGCGAAATTCTTCTTGGCCGCACTGAAGGAATAAAAGTTATCGTAAAAATTCCGCAATTCGATCGGATCAAACTTGAGTTGGCCTGAATAGATTGTTGATATCCCCGTGACAAACTCTTCTTCGTTATTACAGACGAGCCCCGCATCCGAAACCACATCGTCATAGCCAACAAACGCTTCAGAGGTGCCCACAACTGGGAGGCCATACATAAGTGCCTCGGCCACCTTGGTCTTCATCCCCGATCCATCAAAGATGGGTGCAATCGCAAAAGATGCGCGTCGATACCACTCGCCAACATCAGCAACAGAGCCCACAACCTTGATGTTGGGGTACTGTTCAAAAAATGATGCGTGCTGTTCGAAGCCTTGCCCGACTATGACGATCTTGCATGGCAATCGATGTGCAACATGTCGAGCAAACCATTGCATGCCAGAGACATTGGCGTAGAAAGCCCCACCCACAAAAATGCCGAAGTCTTCCGTTCTTGGCTCTTGCTGTCGGTTAGCAGAGAGTACTCCGCGATCCATGATCGACATGGGAATAATGTCGGTCGCGCCACGGCCATAGATGCGCATTAGAACGTCACTGTCCCTTCTATTCAGGCAAATGACGCGATCACTGTGTTTAACGGCCCATTTCTCCGCCAAGTAATTGGCCAACAAGACGGCCAACGCGTGGAAAGAAGGTTTGCTTTTAAATGACCCCCAAAAAAACCTGGACTCAACGTTGTGAAAGAAAGTAACGATCTTGCATGATGGCGTTGCCAACTTAATCATTTTTGCAAGTCGACCATAGTTGGAGCCCTCGATGTATACGGCTTCAATCCCCTCTGTTTCTATTGTCTCGAGACACTGTGACGCAAGTGATTGATCCAGTCCGTCAAGCCAACCTAGCATGGAAAAGACGCGCTGCTTCAGAGAATTCTGTTTACCAGAACGTGCATTTACAGAAAACAACTGCTTGCCGACAATTTCATCTAAGGCCATGGAATTTAGAGAGGCGAGCATCTCTCTTCCCGTTAGCGCACCTGAGTCACGCTCGTAGGAAAACCTAAGGAGTTTAAAAC
>CAZLOC010000514.1:0-2887 GCA_964560935.1 uncultured Anaerolineaceae bacterium
GGCCTGAGTGAGTTGGCCTAGCAGGATCGTGCCCAATCCCTTGCCTTGATACGCGTCGGTAACCACCACGGCAGCATCGGCCTTTCCTGGAATGACTGTAACGTAAATTGCGTGACCGATCACCATTTCCTCTCGCATGGCAATAAGCGCAAAACGGCCTGCGCCGGGCATTAGTTCCTTTACCACTTCCTCAGTTTTCATGGCATGGAGGAAACGGAGATAGAGGGTCCCGGTAGAAAGACTTTCGATAAAGCGCATTAGAAGGGCGCGGTCTTCAGAACGCACTGGTCGCACGTGGACGAGTGAACCGTCTCTCAGCACTACATCGGTCTCAAATTGATTTACGCGCGTGTCTCCCGATTCTGGCGCCAGATCTGAGTTAGACAAGAGATTATCCATTGACTTACTCCCAGGTTACGGCGTTTTACGACTCGTGCCGTATCTTTTCCGGATAATGAGCTGGTGATGCGCTCCAAAAGCGCGCCCCGTAGCGCTCCACCACCTGAGCCTGCCCGCTGGAAGCCAGTTGTTCCAGTGCCTCATCAACCTGTCCCGGCATCCATTTTTCCAGGGTGCGGCGCAGTTCGTCTTCGTGCATGGGGTGGCGGGTGATAATGCCGACAATCGCATCTACCACGTTTTCGGAACCGGCGAGATCGAAGCTGCCCTCCGCCGGGTGCACCACTCGTGCAATTTCACCGAGGATTGCCAGGGCACGCATCAAGCCTTCCTCGTCCGGCGGCTGGACCCAGGTCTCGGCCGGTGGGCGGGTGGGCAGGTTGATGTGCACCTCATCAGGCTGGATTCGTTCCAGGACGGCCACAATTTCACGCAGCGCTTCTTCGCTGTCATTCAGGCCTTGCACCAGCATTACTTCCACCCACAACAGGCCTTGATATTCTTTGCGAAAGGCAACCAGCCCGTCTACGAGACGCTCAAAGGTAATATCCGGGTGAGGGCGGTTGATTTTTCGATAAAGCCGGGCGTTACCCGCATCCAAAGAGGGCAGCACTGCATCCGCGGCAGCCAGTTCCTCACGCACTTCTGGCAGGTAGAGCAGGGCGCCATTGGTGATGACCGCCACCGGCAGGCGGTGCGCTGAACCGGTCGAAGTGTCGGTGAGTTCCTTTACCTTCTGTATCAGCCAGCCCATACCAACGTGCAATGTTGGTTCGCCAGAGCCGACAAAGGTCACCCAATCGATCTCGCCAGGTTTATGCGCCGCCAGCACCTGTTCGACCTCGGCCAGGATTTCATTGCGTGGGAGATATTCAAGCCGTTCATTGGTCAATGGGACAGTGCGCCCCAACTGACAATAGACGCAGTTCCAGTTGCAGGTTTTGAGCGGAATGGTATCAATTCCCAGGGATTGACCCAGACGGCGCGAAGGGACGGGACCGAAGACGTATTTCATAAGTTCGCTCCTGTTTCATAAGACGAACCTTTCCGGAATGAAGCGGATTGTGTCAGGACTTGTGTTCCTATCGGTTGCTCGATGTGATTCGCAATCACGGAACATTTGACCTTGAACAAAAAGAAGAGGTTGCCCGGTTCGTTGCTGAGCGTTTCAAAATTCCCCTGCCCCTTGGCAATGATCAATTCGGCTTTGGCAAAACGCTGTCGAAATTCCGGACGACAATCGCTTAAGATCGTACCTGGCGCGTCTGAACCGTTGTCGATCACCTCGACAATTTTATCCAGCCCTACTGCCTGCGCATCGATCAGGGTGGCATCGTTAATGACAGGTGCGCCTCGTACGACGACTGTAACGTGTTTTGACGAAATTTGTTCAACTAGAAGTCGGTCAAATGCAATTTCGCCCGCATTGTCCGCGAGATACAGGATAGATTGCGCTTCCGTAATAGCCTGACGAAACCTGTCCAATTCTCCAAAAAACGGTTCTGTCAAGGTGAGATTCACCGCGTGACGCACATCTGCCTCAGTCAAATTCCCATTTACTCCCATGTCCATAACATTTCCTACAATTGCCAGACGGGCTGCCATCACCAAAGGATCATTGGAAGACTCGATCTTAGCTCTAAGCTCGGGGATCAATTCCAAAGCCAGATTGTTCAACCGATCCTTTGCCTGCCGGTACGGATCATTCCCGCCTATGATCTCACGCAACCGCCGGTGAATACGCTGTGCCATGGCAGGTGGGGTCTGGTTTAAGTCCATCGCGCCAGTCCAATGTAAGACATCGCGGATGATTTGCTCATGAACAGCGATGTCCGTGGATACCATCCTGGCCGCCTCCAGAGACTGTCGCAAGATGCAGGGAATGCAATCCAGGAAAGTCTTCATGCCTAGTTGTATGCTTCTCTAGTCGCTTTATCCGACATGGTTGGTGCTAAAAGCGGTTGCCATTCATCAGCATCTTCCCATGTCCCCAGACTTGTGTGCATGTCCAAATATTTTTGGGGGATGGGGTGTGTGCCGGCGACAACTTTTACACTATAGCGTTTCTCAAGAAAACTTATGAATGCATGGATGTAAGGACAGGGAGGGTAGCCGACCAACAACCCGGTTGCCAGGTGGATAACCTGCGCCCCGTTTTTCACCATTTCCTCGCCGGTGTATTCAACGTTGCCACCCGGGCAGCCATCACAGGTGGTATAGCCTACCAGTTCTACTTGCTTGCCTTCGTAGCGAGAGAAGGCGCCTTCCCGGTTCCGCAAAGCTCGCAAGCACTTGCCACCGGCACAGGTGCGATAGCGGTCGCAGATGATGATCCCGATTTTTGTCATTGCTTTCTCCTTGGTCATCTCATTCCTCGGTGTATGCATCGTGAAGTTCTTTTACAAAGTGTGCTTTTATTTCTACCTCTGCAAGTTTGTTGGATGCATAGGTTGATGCTTCTTTCATGAGTCGTTTTGCCTCAGCCTGT
>CAZLOC010000515.1:0-2872 GCA_964560935.1 uncultured Anaerolineaceae bacterium
TCCTGCCGTCTCGCACCGGCGTGCTCGCGGCACGAACGGTGGCCGGGCCAGGGAACTGCCATCCGAACAAGAGGAAGCGAGAACATACCAGGTCGAAAAAGGCGTGCACTACAAACCGCGCTTCACACCCGACGGGGAACACGTCATCTTTGTTTTCAACAATCCCTGCTTCCCGCCCGATCTGTGGACGCTTGCGCTCGAAAACGGTGAACTCCAACAACTAACCTATACCCTGCCCGATGAAATGGACAACGAACCTTATGTCCTGCCGTTGGAAGTTGCCTATCCGGGTATGGACGGCACACCCATCCCTGCACTGCTGGTCAAAACAGAGTACGCAGATGAAAAAACGCCCGCCGTTATCGTCATCCACGGCGGGCCGAACTGGCACTACCAGATGGAATGGTATTCCCTCATGATCCATCTCGCCTCGCGCGGCTGGACCGTGCTAGCCCCTAACTATCGCGGCTCCACTGGCTATGGGCGTGATTGGCAGTACGCCAACCGCTTCGACCTGGGCGGCGTGGACACGGACGATGTCGCAGCTGGCGCGCAGTTCCTCCTCCGCGAGAAACTGGCCGACCCGACCAAAATCGCGGTTACAGGCCGTAGCCACGGCGGCTACCTGACCATGACCAGCCTGACACAGTATCCCGAGTTGTGGGCGGTCGGCTCCGGCGTGGTCCCGTTCATGAACTGGTTCAACTGCCATGAGCGTTCGCGCGATGACCTGAAACACTGGGATATCGAAATGATGGGGCCTCCCAATCACAACCACGATTTATGGTATGAACGATCGCCTTATTTCTTCCTCGACCGAATTCGCGTTCCGGTGCAACTCATCTGCGGGGAACATGATCCGCGCTGCCCTGCCGAAGATTCGATAGAAACCCGCGATAAGTTGCTTGAACTCGGTAAGCAGGTGGATTTTCACCTCTACGAAGGCGAAGGCCATGCCTTTTTGAAGATCGAAAATGTCGTCGATTCAGAAGTGAAGCGTGTAGAATTTCTTGCTCATGTGCTGGAAAAACCCGAAAGCTAACCACAGAGTCACGGAGACACAGAGAAAAAATTTTCTGATTCTGATGGATTTTGTGGTTTGGGAATGAAAGTGGGAAGTGACTTCCATTTTTTGCACCGCTTTCAAGGGAAAATACTCTCAAAAAGCCTGTTTTTTGCCATCAAGTGGGGCGTTTTGAAAGCAACCACAAAATCCGCTGAATCAGAAAATTTTAATAAAACTCCGTGACTCTGTGTCTCCGTGGTTCGCCCCTTACCAGGAGACCACAATGTCCTATCTAAAATTCCTCAGCGAAATAGAGATCGAAGCCATCCATCAGGCCACCCTGCGCATCCTAGACGAAATCGGTGTGGTGCTCAAACACAAAGAGACGCAAGAACTGCTCGCCGCGACAGGCGCCCGCGTGGACGGCGAACGTGTCAAGTTCCCGCCCGAACTGGTCGAAAAGACCCTCAAGCAGTGCCCGCCCACCGTCTCCATGCGCGGACGCGGCGGCGCGACCAAAACCCTCGGCGACGGCTCGCTCAACTTCCACAACCTGGGCGGCGCGCGCGACATCTACAACGCCGCCGATGGCACCAAGCGCTACGCCAGCATAGAAGACGTGCAGAATGCAACCCGCCTGCTGGATGCGCTCGAAAACTGCAACACCATCACGCCCTTCTTCACCCCGCGCGACGTACCGGGCGAACTGATGTCGCTCATGATGTACCGCCATGCCCTGTCGCACACCACCAAACCCGTGCAGGGCCCCGGCGTGCAGTACCCCGGCGAAGTCAAATATGCTTTGCGCATGGCCGAAGTCATCGGCCCGGCTCCTGAAGTGCTGACCCTGGCCGTCTCGCCCGTCAGCCCGCTCAACATCCCGGCCTACGAAGCCGAAGCCATCGTCGAAATCGCAAAAGCGGGCGTGGCGTTTGGCCCGCTGCCCTGTCCCACCGCCGGGGCAACGGCTCCGCTTTCGATGGCGGGCGCGCTCGCCCAGCAGAACGCCGAAGTGCTGGCGCCGATTGTCCTGGCCCAAATCGTAAAGCCTGGCCTGCCCGTCATTTACTGCGGACGGCTGGCGATGATGGAACCGCGCACCGGGATTTCCGTTTGGGGTGGCGTGGAACTGGGACTGGTATCGGCCGCCACGGTTCAACTCGGACATCACTACCGGCTCCCGGTCAACGTGTACGGATTCTCGACGAACGGCCACACCCTCGACATCCAGGACGGCTTCGAGCGCGGCATCAACGCCGCCATCCCGGCCCTGGCCGGCGCGGACGAACTCTCCGGCATCGGCGAGATGGAAGCGGGCGTGAGCGGTTCCTTCGCCCAGATGGTGGCAGATAACGAATTCGCCGCGAGCATCCGTCGCTTGCGGAGCAGGTTCGAGGTCAGTGACGATGCGCTGGCGGTCGAGGTTATCGCCAAAGTCATGGACGGGTCCCACAATTTCCTGGGTCAGAAGCACACTATGAAATACCTCAAGTCCGGTGAGATTTACATGAGCAAACTCGCCAACCGTGACACTTGGGAACAGTGGGAAGAAGGCGGGCGTCAGGGGTTGGCTGAGCGCGCCCAGGCCGAAGCTGAGCGGATTTTGGCTGAGCACGAAGTCGAGCCGCTGGAAGACGCGCAGGTCCGTGAACTGGACGCCATCATGGCTGCGGCAGAAAAAGAGTTGGTGAAGTAAAATTGGCCCTGAGCAGAGGGCTGAGTGCAACGAAGCCCGCAGTCGAAGGGCACCCTTCGACTGCGCTCCCGTTGGTCGCTCCGCTCAGGGAGAAATTCGTGTTTATTTGTGTAAACTCGTGGATAAAAAGGAGAACCCATGCTCAAACAAGCCCATGCCCTGACCGAAGA
>CAZLOC010000516.1:0-2867 GCA_964560935.1 uncultured Anaerolineaceae bacterium
GATCCTTTTTCGCCGCGGCCAGCCATGTAGTAGTAACCTTCAGCAATTGCATCATTTTTCGATCTCGCCGAGAGGTCCTTTGATAGCAGCAATTTGACTTCTCCTGACGATTCGGCGCGGTATGCGATGTCAAGCTGGTCCCAGACCGCGCGACCGCATAGGATAGACGGCTTGCCCCAAAATGTTGCCTCGAGGCCGACCGTTGATCCAAATGCCAAAACGGCTTTTGCTGCATCGATCAATTCATAGGTAGATTGAACATCATTGGGCTTGATCAATTCGATACGCGGATGACGGGACAGCAATTGCTGCATTTCACTTGCCGCACCAGTTCGATCACCCGCCTGATTTGGATGCATGCGGACAATCACGCGATAACCATCACCCACCGCATCGGCTATTTGCAAGATGAATGGGGCAGGGTCAATGCTCGCTGGCGTAAACCATTGATCGCCGGCAACTTGCAGCTCATCTGCACTGCTCGTGAAAATAGCCAAAATCGGGCGCTTATCTTCTAAGCGTAGCGCGCCCAATTTTTGACGTTGAATGAAAGAGCGGGCATCGGTTGTAAGCCCCTTTCTTCTGGACTCGAAAAAGTTTGCCCCTAACTTAGCGTCTACCGATCCTGAATCGATAAACTCCTTCAGGCTTCTCTGGTTGTATTGGAGGTCATGTACGGATTCGTTTTCAAGGATGAAAAGCTCCCGCTCCCGCCCGGAGACTTCGATCACGGCAAAGTTAATGGAGGCTTCACGTGCAGCATGCATAACGGCGCGTGTAGGTACGATTCGTCCATTAAAGAACTCAATGCGTGCAATATCCCCCCGCTGCAAAAGATTCGTTATCGCCTGATAAACGAATCGGCTGTGACGCATATAGCGTGTTGACAAAGACCTGTAGAGCATTCCACGCGGTGATGATTTCGATAACCGACCAACATCACGTCGGTAAAAGGTAAGGATGGTTGATTCCACACCACCTTGTAGCTCTTTGTTGGTTTCCATTGGTAGATCATCGCGATCGCGTTGTACGTTGGCGTAGCAAGAGTCCAACGATATGCCTTTGAAATTGGGCAATATTTCTGCCAATGCTGTATCTCTTACCTGGCGACAATGCCTGCAAGCCGATTCAATTTCGAAGGGGTTCGCGACACAGCCTTTTACCGCGCCGTCACAATAAAGTATCCGCATAGGCACATCTGCCTTGTGGAGATCGAGCACTCGTGCCAACGTAATCTCGAAGGACTCAGTCAATGCCGAGGGTAACAACACGGCAACTCTACCCCGGTCACCTGCGTCTTTCCGTGGTTGCTCACTGCAAATTCGGGCGTCTTGGTAAACGTTGGCAGGCGAACTCATTGCGTTCATGTCAAATCCTTCTTAGCACCGCCCAGCAAGGAAGCAACGACTGCGTGCTCGGGCCTGAGCAACGGAACGTCTCGCAGTACTGGGTAGGCCAGACCAACCTCCTCTGCGTAGTAGACATCACCTAAATCTTTAAGCGGCGCTCCTGTCAGCGGGCATTGAAATTGTTCGCGCACATTAGCGTCAATATCAGACACAGGCTCTTTCTGCAGAACAATTACTCCGCTGGGATTTAACGGGTTTGAGCAGTAAGGCAGTAATTCGAAACGCAGCACCTTGGCACCTAGTGTCTCGGAAACCTCTTTCAAGCCGCGGACATAACCATGATGTTGCATACGCTTCCGTGCTTCTGGCTGTGCAAGTTCATACAAAGGCTCGACCAAGATCACCTTATGTCGTGCAACACGCAGGCACTCGCTTAAAGCGGCGTGTTCACGGCCACCATTAGGTTCAAGCGAATGTGAGCTGTATACGACATCGATGCTGTTATCAGCCAGCGGAATTGAGAATAGATCGCCAACAAACAGCCGGGCTGCGTTTTGGTTCGCCTCTAACCATTTTCGTGCCACATTGATACGTGACCAGCTAAGGTCAAATCCGAATGCACGGTCGACGAATGGCATCAAGTCTTTAGTCACGCCAGATAAGGTGGTGGCTTCACCGCAACCAACTTCTAGGATTGTGCTTCGAGGTTTAACATGCGGGCGAATAACTTCTGCCAGTTGCGTGCACCACCGCAAGTTTGCCTCGGGATTTTTAGTTGCCGCCTGTACGTAAGACCCAGATTGCAAGTCATATGCAATCAGTGTCGCTGCAGTCGTGTTATGTGGGGTATCAACATCTCCACATTGAGATCTTGCGACCTCCATGACATTTCTGCCTTCATGGAAAGCCGCTCTCATCTCCCTTATAAGCCTTCTAAATATATCTGTGTCTTTGTTAGCCATCTGATTTTTCCCTGCTCGCGTGCTATCAGCTAATTTCGTATACGCCGATGCAGCTTTGATGAAAATTAAAACAAATTACCCTAGCGCACTTTTAATAACGAAAGTGGAACGGGGGTGTTGGCAGTGACGGGCTCATTCACGACTTGACCAACTACGGCATCCCAATATTTCGGCGCCAGCCCATACCCCGGCCGCACACTGCGTATCGCATCTGCCGTGATGACGTCTCCGACCTTCAGGTCCTTCACGAAGTACAGCGACCGGCGGAACTGCACGTTGCCTTGCTCGCTGGATTTGCGGCCGTAATCCACCTGGCCCAGTGCTTCCCAGGCCGTGTGGGCGCCGTGGCACAGTGCCGCGAGTTCGGCGGGTTCGAGCGAGAAACTGTCATCCGGCCCACCACCGCTGCGGTCGAGGGTGAAGTGCTTTTCTATGATTGAGGCGCCCAAGGCTACGCTGGCGATGGCGGTGGTGTTGTCCAGGGTGTGATCGGAGAGGCCGGTGACGAGGCCGAAGCGCTGGATCATGTCGGGGATGGTGCGCAGGTTGTAGTCCG
>CAZLOC010000517.1:0-2859 GCA_964560935.1 uncultured Anaerolineaceae bacterium
ATGCGTCATGATAATAGACTAAGGGGGTGCCAGTATTGGTCGCAGCGCGCCGCAATAGAGTGCGGCGCGCTGTCGTAAGGAGCGCTAAGCGCTTGGGAAGATGAGCCGCTGGAACATGCGCGTCATCTCTTCAGGTGAATACGATAATTCCTGCTCCAACCACCAATCCACAAAGCTCAGAATTGCCCCGCTGTAGTAGGCTGCTAAGAGGTCTATTGGCACTGTGAAGAGAATTGGGATGGGATCATTTTCGACCTTCGTTTGCATGAACTCGGTGATCGATTGTGTGATGATCTTGCGGATACGCTCAACAATCCGGTCAGCCTTTTCGCTCTTCAAGAGAATGCGATAGATGTCGGAGTTTTCAGCAACATGTCGGAATACTATCAATGGTGGGGGAACAGGATTGTTTTCGCTGATAAGATCTGCGGTTCCCCAATCTGGTATCCAGGCTGAAAAAGGGATTTCTGAGAGCGTGCGACTCCTCTCTTTTGCCATTTCACTGAACACATCCACCAGCAAATCCTCTTTGTCTTTATAGTGGAGATAGAACGTTGCCCTGCCCAGATTGGCCCGTTGGGTAATTTCCTCTACGTGTATAGAGTCGTATCCCTTTTCCTTGATGAGGTCCAGCAACGCGTTTCGTAACGCCTGCCTTGTACGTTGGATGCGTCGGTCTGGCTTATTTTTCTTTTGCATCAGGCATCATTTTGATAAGAGCATAGTTGTGGGTTGACAAAAAACAATACTTTATTATAATGGACAAAGTCTATTTTTAAACATAGTCTATTATAATTGATGTGATTCAAATTTGCTACATTGGGATTTACGGAAAATAATCCTATCCCGAGGAAGCCGTGACTGCCTCTCGCGAAATATTATTTGGTAACAACTCTTCCCTAATTGACTTGCGTGACGTTGTAAAAGTTTATTCCACCGTAGCGGGTGAGTTTATGGCGTTGAAGGGCATCAATGCGCAGGTGCAAAAAGGTGAATTCCTGGGCGTGATCGGCAAGTCTGGCGCGGGAAAATCTACGTTGCTCAATATGATTACGGGCGTCGATGATATTACCACTGGCGAAGTCACTGTGCACGCCAATGGGGAGGATGTATCTGTCCACGATCTGGATGAAGATGCGCTGGCCCTGTGGCGCGGTCACACGCTCGGCGTGATATACCAATCTTTCCAACTGTTGCCCATGCTCACCCTGGTCGAAAATGTCACATTGCCCATGGATTTGTGTGGCCTGTATCATCCGCGCCGGAGCCGTGAACGCGCGCTCGAATTACTCGAAATGGTCGAACTCGAGGAACATGCCTATAAGCTGCCCGCATTCATTTCGGGTGGGCAGCAGCAGCGTGTAGCCATTGCGCGCGCGCTGGCCAACGATCCGCCCATCCTGGTCGCAGACGAGCCAACCGGCAGCTTGGATTCAGTCACATCCGACCATATTTTTGAACTCTTCGAACGCCTGGTAAACGAGCAGGGGAAGACCATCATCATGGTGACGCATGACAAGTCCATTGCGCCGCGTTTCAGCCGTATCTTGCGCATCGTGGACGGGGAGCTGGCTGCTCCCGTTGAAGAGGAGGAATCCGCCTCTGAAGCGGTAGCAGACCAGGGGCCGAGAAAGAAGCGGCGGTGGTTGTGGTAGCGGCTCCCCTCCAGTCCCCCCATTCCCGCTCATCAGGTGATGAATTGATCCAGATGCGCGGCGTGATCAAAGCGTTCAAGAACGCGGCGGGCGAGTTCACCGTGCTGAGAGGCATTGACCTGACCATCAAGCGCGGCGAGTTCGTGGCTATTGTGGGCAAGTCGGGTTCGGGTAAGTCTACACTGCTGAATATGATCACGGGTATCGACCATCCGACAGGCGGGCAGGTGGTGATTGGCGGCACGGATATTTACCGGATGACCGAGAGCCAGCGCTCGCTTTGGCGTGGAAAAAACCTGGGAATTGTCTTCCAGTTCTTCCAGTTATTGCCCATGCTGACGCTGCTCGAAAACGTGATGCTGCCGATGGATTACGTGGGTATGTACGGTTTCGACGAACGGCCCAAGCGCGCCATGGCATTGCTGGAAATGGTCGGTTTGCAGGAGCAGGCGCACAAACTGCCTCTGGCGGTTTCTACGGGACAACAACAAGCGGCGGCGATTGCGCGTGCATTGGCGACAGAACCACCTTTGCTGGTGGCGGATGAGCCGACCGGCAACCTCGATTCGCGCGCGGCGGAAGCCATTATTGACTTGTTCGAAGAATTGGTAGAAAACGGCAAGACCATCGTGATGGTAACGCACGACCCATCATTGACATCGCGCACTTCGCGCACGGTGACCATCTCTGATGGTATCTTGATCAACGAAATTGTGGCAAATGCTTTGCCTTTATTAACCCATCCCCAAATGTTGGAGATTACGCGGAAGTTCGAACGACGCGTTTACCAACCGGGTGAGACCATTATTCACCGAGACGAACGCGTGGATTATTTCTTTATGATCGAAAACGGGGAAGTGGATGTTGTCTTACAAGGTAAACGACGTGACGATGCGTTATTAGCGCGCCTGGGCCCGGGCGATTACTTTGGAGAAATTGAACTGGTGCGTGGCGGCAAGTCGATTGCCAACGTGCGCGCCGCTGCGGAAGGCCCGGTGGAATTATTGGCGCTTCCGCGTGTGGATTTCAACCAGATGTTGGATGAATCGCCTTTAACGCAGGATGCAATTTCCAAGGTTGTGCAGGAGCGTTTGAAGGAACACAAGGCGGTTGACCGGCGTAAGAAATGGAAGTTGTTTGGATAAGCAATGAAACCTCGATGGCGTAAAGTATTCCTCGACCTGTTCGAAAACAAAGGCCGTAC
>CAZLOC010000518.1:0-2851 GCA_964560935.1 uncultured Anaerolineaceae bacterium
TTTCGAAAGTTTAGGTAGTGGCTGGCGATCTGCGGGATGTCGAGGCAGTATGCGTTGCGATGAAGGATGTGGATACGGTCTTTCACTTGGGGGCCTTGATTGCTATTCCCTATTCTTATCTTCACCCGCGTGAGGTGGTCGATACAAACATTATGGGAACGTTGAATGTTTTGATGGCTGCGCGTGATCTGGGTACACAACGCGTTGTACATACTTCAACCAGTGAAGTTTATGGTACAGCACAGTATGTGCCAATTGATGAAAGTCATCCTCTGCAAGGACAGTCGCCTTATTCGGCTAGCAAGATCGGCGCAGACAAGATCGCAGAGAGTTTTTATCGCTCATTCAATGTTCCGGTTGTTACAATCCGTCCTTTTAATACATATGGGCCGCGGCAGTCAGCCAGGGCTGTCATCCCGACCATTATTACGCAGGCTTTAACGCAGGATGAAGTTCATCTTGGTAGTCTAGAACCATCACGGGATTTTACGTTTGTGTTGGATACTGTAGAGGGTTTTATCCGTGGCGCGCAGGCGGAGGGTGTATTCGGCGAGGAGATCAACCTGGGGAACGATGCAACCATTACGATTGGCGACTTGGCGCAGAAGATCTTCAGTCTGTTAGGCAAATCGCCCAAGATCGTCACTGAATCCCAGCGCGTCCGCCCGGACAAGAGCGAGGTGCGGCGGTTGTGGGCTTCCCACCAGAAAGCCTGTGACCTGATCGAATGGAGCTCTCGCGTCTCGCTGGATGAGGGTCTGCAACTGACCATTGACTGGATCGCCAAAAACCTGGATTTGTATCGGCCTGACCAGTACACCGTCTGAGAGAAAAAAATGAAAGCAGTTATCCTAGCTGGTGGCAAAGGCACGCGTCTTGCCCCCTACACCACGGTTCTTCCAAAGCCACTCATGCCAATTGGCGATATGCCGATTTTGGAAATTGTTCTTCGTCAAATGGCGTGTTATGGTTTTAAGGATGTGACGCTTGCAGTTGGTTACCTGGCTGAATTATTGATGGCGTATTGTGGTGATGGCGGCAAGTTTGGCGTCCGCGTCGATTATTCCCGTGAGGAACATCCGTTGGGTACGGCTGGACCGATAGCGCTCGTCCCAGACCTGGACGAAACCTTTCTGGTAATGAATGGTGACTTACTTACTACATTGGACTATGGAGAGATGTACCGTTACCATAAGGAACGAGAAGCTATTGCTACCCTGGCTGCTTACCAGCGTGAAGTCAAGATTGACCTGGGCGTCATTGATATTGGTGCTGACGACTGGGTGAAGGATTACATTGAGAAACCAACATATAAATATTCTGTCAGCACAGGCGTATACATCTTTGAGCCGCAAGTATTAGACTATATCGCCCCCAACCAACGTCTGGATTTGCCTGAATTGGTGCTGCGTTTGGTCAATCAGGGACATCCAGTCAATGTATATCGCTTTGATGGCTATTGGTTGGATATTGGCCGTCATGATGATTATGAAAAAGCGAATGATCAATTCTCTGAGAACCGGAATTCTTTTCTGCCAGAGCATGGATGACCGGTTGAGGTGAGTCTTGATTTTGCTTCTATTCGCAGCTTCATATCCGTATGATGCGAGTGCGGAACAAACTTTCCTGGAGATCGAGCTTCATCATCTGCGACAGGTGTTCGAGCATGTGATCCTTGTCCCAAGGAAATTTGCGGGGAATTTACTCCCGCTACCTGATGGCGTTGAAGTCGATGAGAGTTATGCTTCATTGCTGGAGGAAATCGATCCCCTGACTGTTGTCAAGAAAACCTTTTTTTCACCCCTTTTGTACAACGAAATTGCTTCTTTCCCAAGGCTTTTGCTTTACCCTCAGGCTGGTAAACGTTTGCTGGCATTTCTGATTGGTGCTCAACTGACCCGTGATTGGGTTGTGGATTGGTTTGCTCGTAGCGGCACAAACCCGAAGGAGTGCATTTTCTACACTTATTGGTTTGACCAGGGCGCGTATGGGATTGGATTGACTAAGCAAACCTGTTCCGATCTGAAACTAGTTTCCCGCGTTCATGGGTATGATCTGTACGAAGAATTCTATTATCGTCCGCCGTATTGGCCACGACGTCGCGCAGCTTTAGCGTTGGTTGACCGCCTCTTTCCAGACTCGGAGGCTGGTCTCGCTTATTTGAACGATCGCTACCCCGAGTTTGACTCCATTTATGAACCCGCGCTTTTGGGTGTACCTGACCCCGGATTTGCGGCCCCTGCCTCAACGGATGATGTGTTCCGGATCGTATCTTGTTCCATGTTGGAGCCTGTCAAACGGATAGATCTGCTCATCGAGGGCATCGTGCATGCGGCCAAAGCCAGACCGGATCAGCGCTTTGAATGGCGGCACTTTGGCAACGGGAAAAGGAGAGCCGAACTCCAGGAGTTGGCAAACCATATCTTCCCGCCCAACGCCAGCGCGGATTTGCCCGGCTATTCAACCAAGGCCAATCTCATGCACTATTACGAGCAAAATCCTGTGGATGTGTTCGTGAACGTCAGCGCAACGGAGGGTACGCCGGTTGCGGTGATGGAAGCAGTCAGTTGCGGTATTCCGGTTATTGCAACATCTGTGGGCGGGAATGTCGAAATTGTATCGGAGCGGAATGGTTTGCTTTTAGATCCTGACCCAACACCTGATCAGATTGGGCAGACGTTGATGGCTTTTTGGGATGATAAGAATGCAGCGCGTCTGAAACGACAGGGCAGTTTCAAAGTCTGGCAGGAACGATATAATGCGGATGCAAATTTTCGAGCCTTTGCCGAGAAATTAAAATCAATCCGGCAGAGTTGACCAGGAGAAATTGAACTTTTATGTGTGGAATTGC
>CAZLOC010000519.1:0-1403 GCA_964560935.1 uncultured Anaerolineaceae bacterium
TGAACCACCATAATCAACCAAGAATATGCTAGCTCTCATACTTGGTTTCCCAGTTTTTATTGTACTTGTGATTCTGCAAAGTGCTATTGTCAGTGCGACACCTTTGCTGCAAGGGGCTGCTGACTTGATCATGCTCGCTATTATCGCCTGGACCTTACAGGAGCGTGTGGAGGTTTTCTGGCAGTGGACAATCATTGGATGTATGGTGCTGGGGCTTGTCTCAGAGTCTCCACTTGAAGTTATATTAAGTGCTTATCTAGCTTTGACTGCCATCGTGGTGATTGCACGAAGGAAGCTGTGGAAGGCGCCATTATTGACCATGTGGGCAATGACATTGATTGGCACAGTTGTCGTACAAGGAATTACATTGGTAGGACGGTGGCTAGATGGCGCAGATATTTCACTTTTACGAGCGTTTAACGTGATAATATTGCCAAGTTTATTGTTAAACCTTTTATTGGCAGCACCGATGTTAGCTGCGGTGCGTGATTTGGCAAACTGGTTGTATCCAAAAGAGATGGAAGTATGAAAAAGTCCACTGCTTTACAGAACACTTTGGAACCCTGGCGAATTGGAGCATTTTTAACTGTATTATTGGTTGTATTTGGTATCTATGTAGCGCGGTTATTCATCTTGCAAGTCATTGAGTATCCTGAATGGCTGGCACAAGCGCTTGATAACCGAGAGGACGCTATCAATTCCCCTGCGCCACGAGGAATCATTTACGACCGGAATGGCTTTGTGTTAGCTCGTAATGTTCCATCTTATAACATTGTCGTTACTCCTGCGAATCTACCAGACGATCTTGGTGAAATTCAGTCAGTGTACAGGGAGTTATCGACCTTGACAGGTGTGGCGGTCAACCGAAATGAGATCACAGATGAAAATCCATATGTTCCATGTCAATCTGAGCACGGGATCACACAGATCGTGACATATGGTGAAACTACTGCCCCATTCGAACCCGTGAAGATTGCTTGCGATGTCTCGCGCGATGTGGCAATGGTGGTACAAGAAAACCAGAAAAATTGGCCTGGCGCAGGGGTAGAGATACAGCCGATCAGGGATTATCCTACTGGTGGGTTGACTGCGAGTATCATCGGGTTCCTGGGACCTATACCGGCCTCAGAGGAGGATGATTATAGGGATCAAGGGTTCATACCAAATCGTGATAAGGTAGGCTACGCTGGAGTCGAATTGTACTTCCAAGATCAACTGGCTGGAAAAAATGGATTACGGGTGGTTGAGGAGGATGTGGCAGGCAAGATCATTCGTGATCTGGAGCCACCGACATTGCCAATGCAAGCCGCAAAATGAAACCCACCGAAAAGGAGAAACTCAAGCAAAGGTACAACACCCTGGGTGTTGAGGTTGTCTGCGCCAAGGATGGTATCACGGTATAT
>CAZLOC010000519.1:1413-2851 GCA_964560935.1 uncultured Anaerolineaceae bacterium
TTTACTAGATGAGATAAAGGGTTGGAACGAGTGGTACGGTGAAATAAAGATGACGAGTGGGGTGGTAATTGCAATGAATCCAAAAACTGGTGAAATTCTTGCGATGGTCAACTATCCATCCTATGAAAATAACCGAATGGCAAGGTTTATCCCAGCGTATTACTATCAACAACTCATTGCAGATGAAAGGAATCCATTATTGAATTTGGCCGTTGGAGCCGAATTACCTGCCGGATCGGTCTTCAAGTTAGTCACAAGTGTAGGCGCATTGAATGAGGGAGTTGTGACACCAGAACAGATCATTCAGACTCCTGGGAAAATCGTTGTCTCTGAGAAGTATTATGCGAATGATCCAGGCCGTTCGAGAGAATTCGTGGACTGGATCTATAAAACACGCCCTGATGGTTTTGGACAGTTGGATTTTATTAATGCAGTTTCGAACTCAAGCAATGTTTATTTTTATAAGGTTGGTGGAGGGTACCAGGACGAGGTCGACCCCGGATTGGGAATTTGTCGATTAGGAACTTATGCCCGGGCAATGGGGTATGGAAATACATCGGGCGGATATGCTGGATTGCCCTCCGATTATGTTACCCCTGAAATCGAGCTATGGGACAAAGCTGATGGCCTGATACCCGATCCAACCTGGAAAAGAATAAACCAGGGAGAAAGCTGGTCCACCGGTGACACATATATCATGAGTGTCGGACAGGGTTATGCGTTGGCGACGCCTCTACAGGTCTTGCTATCGGTATCTACAGTAGCTAATGATGGGAAGTTGTTGGCGCCAACTATTTTACGGGACATCCTTGATGGCGAGGGTAATATTGTCCAGCAATTCACACCAAATGAACGGTGGGATCTAACCGTTGATCCAGTCATTCAGGTTTTTGAGGACAATACAATTCGTGGATGCCAACCAACTGGCGAGTGGAAGAGCGTTGAACCATGGGTGTTTGGTAAAGTCAAAGAAGGTATGCGTTTGGCAGTATTGGAAGGTACTCTTGCGAAAATATTTGCGGATTTTGGCCTGGCAAAAGCCGGGCAAGTGGCTGGAAAGACAGGAACTGCTGAATATTGCGATAAATTTGCCGATGCAAAAGGTTTGTGCAGACCAGGAGATTGGCCTTCACATGCCTGGACTGCAGCATTTGCGCCTTATAGTGATCCGGAAATCGCAGTTGTCGCATTTGTTTATAATGGTAATGAAGGCGCTACGGTTGCAGGTCCAATTGTGAAGCGAGTCCTTGAAGCTTATTTTGCGTTGGCGGCGGCAGACAGCGGGACAACTCCTTAGCGTACAAGAACAACCAGTCATATGTAGAACATGCTATAATCATTCGAGATTTTCGAGGTTGGTTTATGGCGCCTAATATGCAGATTAAGGGTATTCGAGAGGGCTTGCTTGTCACTTTTCGGGGAGGCGAGTGGTCTGATA
>CAZLOC010000520.1:0-1555 GCA_964560935.1 uncultured Anaerolineaceae bacterium
CGTTCGTCATCTACGGCAGCCTGGTACCGCTGGAATTCCGGGCGATTCCTTGGGATGAGGCGGTGGCGCGATTCACCGCGATACCTTGGCTGGAGCTTGGTGTCGGTTCAAGAGCCGACTGGGTTGCCAACCTGATTCTGTACATTCCCTTGGGATATCTGCTGATGGGGGCTATTGCCGGGCGGAGTAGGTCGCCTGGTGTATGGGGGATGGGCACCCTCTTCTCAATCCTGTTAATTTCGGCAATGGCGGTGTCGATCGAATTTGTCCAACAGTACTTCCCGCCGCGGACGGTCTCGCTTAACGATTTAGCTGCAGAGGTCCTGGGCGGGGTACTGGGGGTGCTGCTTTGGGCCTTGGCTGGGCGTCAGCTTTCGTGTGTCTTGCGCCGTTTCGCGCAGGGAGGCCCCAGGGCGGTGAGAGCAGCCTTGGTGGTATACGTCCTGGCGTACCTGTTTCTGAGCTTGTTTCCCTATGATTTTTTGCTGAGTACAGAGGAATGGCGCGCTCATCTAACTTCTGACAGGGCAGGTTGGCTATTTGCGGGTAATTGCGGATTCGGCTGCTGGGCCAAACTTGTTCCAGAAATGCTTGCCACCTTACCTTTTGGCCTGTTGCTGGTGAAAAAATCGGGCGGATTGTCACTGGCAGTCGCTGCCGCTGTGGGGGTATTGCTTGGGTTGACGATCGAGGTCATGCAACTGTGGATTGCCTCCGGCATCAGCCAGGGGGCGTCGGTATTTTCTCGCGCCGTGGGTGTGGCGTTGGGTGCGTCATTGCCGGCTTTGCTCAGAAATTGGAATGCGCGGCGCATGCACTCGTGGGTACGTGCCGGACTGATGTTGGCAGTGGTGCCTTATGCAATCGGATTGGCTTGGATCAATAACTGGTTTGACGCGCCCTGGGTGAATACTGATGAGGCAATCAATCGTCTGGCCACGGTGCGATTTATTCCTTTTTATTACCATTACTACACGGCCGAGGCTGTGGCGCTGGTCAGTCTGTTGTTCCAGCTTGGACTGTACAGTTTTATCGGCATCGGCATATGGTTGTGGCGCCGGGGGGCTAGTAGGAGTGCGTATGGGGCTTGGCTTCCCGCGCTGCTTGCCGTGCTTGTCGCTTCATTGATTGAAGCAGGCAAATTGTTTGTTCCTGGACAACATCCTGATCCAACTAATCTGCTGATTGCTGCGGGGGCCGCGGGTGGATGCTATGCGCTTCTAAGTTGGTTGTTTCCAGCTTTCCCGCCAACTGATTCTTTCAGTGTTGATACTGACGCTGCTGAAATACGCGAGATGCCCAAGCCCGATCAATTGCAAAACCAATCATGGTTCGCCACCCAGCTAATTCCTTTGGGCTTTCTTATTGCGGCCTTTATCAGCATGGTGGGATATCCACTGGGTTGGGTGCCTTTACTGTTGTTGGTCGTGCTGGCAGCCATTTGCTGGCGCTGGCCAGGCAGTTGGCTGATGGTTGTTCCTGCCGCGCTTCCACTGCTCGATTTTTCTTATCTGAGCGGCCGCCTGTTCTGGAGCGAGTTTGATACTTTGCTTCT
>CAZLOC010000520.1:1655-2847 GCA_964560935.1 uncultured Anaerolineaceae bacterium
TTTCCGGGGATGCACATCGGCGGCGCCTCGATTGAGGCTTACCTGGTGTTGGCCGCACCTTTCGTCTGGATGTGGGCGTGGCAGCGCAACCATGCGTTGGCAATGCTGGTTGCGGGCGGCTTGTATGCGCTGGCGGCCTATGGCGTCATGGTGACGTTTTCACGCGGCGGCCAGGCAGCTTTTGTGGCTGCAACCTTGCTTTCAGTGGCAGGTTTCTCTCGTTTGATCTGGAAAACACGCAAACAGAAGATTTCCGGAATCCTGATTCTGCTAGTTGGTGTTCTGGCTGCCGGCCTGGTTGCATGGCCGATCTTGAGCGGCAAGTTTAGCCAGGCGCGGCTGGCGAATATAAAGGCCGACATCGGAACGCGTACCGCACACTGGCAAGATGCGCTCGATGTCCTGCCGCAATCCGGAAATCCCCTTCTTGGTGCCGGGGCCGGTACATTTCCGGCCGCGTTCTATTGGTACTCGTCGGCGCCAGCACGGCCCGCGACCTATGCTCTCGTGAGTGAAGGCGATAATGTGTTTTTGCGTTTGGGTGGGGGCGAGTCGCTGTATTTCGAGCAGTTGGTGCCCATCGAACCTGGTCGTTCTTATCGTATCCAGCTGGATGTGAGAGCTTCGGTTAAATCTGCCGCATTGACATTACCTGTGTGCGAAAAAGCGATGTTGTATTCTTTTACCTGTGCATGGAATACCCTAAAGTTCTCGTCGGGTGATGGTCAATGGCAACGACACGAAATCTCTATCCGGACAGACCGTTTCGGCCCTCCTGGCAGCCTGCTGCAACGCCCGGTCAAGCTCTCGATGTTCAACCAGGACAAGACCGTATTGATAGACGTGGACAACGTTTCTCTGTTGGACGAAACCGGGAGCGATCTTGTCCGCAATGGTGATTTTTCAAAGGGCATGCAACGATGGTTTTTTTCCACCGACAGCCATCTCGCCTGGCATATCAAAAATATCTTCATTCATGTCCTTTTTGAACAAGGCTGGATTGGCTTGGGCGCTTTTGTTTTGCTGCTTGCGGCTACTGGCTTGACGTTGCTGAAGCGGGCCGACCATGATGCCATGGCGCTGACGCTTCTTATCTCGCTGGCATCTTTCCTGGTCGTGGGGCTGGTGGATTCGCTCATAGATGAGCCGCGTCTGGATTTTCTGTTCTTCTGGCTACTGGCTATTGCACTGG
>CAZLOC010000521.1:0-2844 GCA_964560935.1 uncultured Anaerolineaceae bacterium
GCCCTGGTCGGTCCCAGCGGCGCAGGAAAGAGCACGCTGGTGAATCTACTGCTGGGCTTCATCCAGCCCACAGAAGGGAGCATCTTCTATAACGCGAACAACCAGTTGGAAAATTCGCATAATTCGCCCTATTCGCGGACTTCGCGTTTTGACATTGCCTGGGTCCCACAAAAACCCTATCTCTTCCACGACACCATCGCCGCCAACATCCGATTAAGTAACCCTGACGCCATGGATGAGCAGGTCATCTCAGCCGCCAGAGCTGCGTACCTGCATGATTTCATCGTGTCGTTGCCGGAAAAATACGAAACCGTTATTGGCGAAGGCGGAGCCCGTCTCAGCGGTGGACAGGCCCAACGTCTCGCCCTGGCGCGCGCTTTCCTGAAAGACGCCCCCATCCTGATCCTGGATGAGTCTACTTCCAGCCTCGATCCCGAAACCGAGTCCTTGCTGGAAGAATCCACCCGCCAACTCATGCAGGGAAGGACAACCATCACCATCGCCCACCGCCTCAACACAGTCTTCCAGGCCAATCAGATCATCGTGCTCGAAAAAGGTCAGATCGTGGAACAGGGCACGCACGCCGAGTTGATGGCGAAAAAGGGTGCGTATGCGGGGATGGTTAATTCGTTGAAGGTTGAAAGCGGAAAGTTGCAAGTTCCATTTGGAAAAGCTCCAATCAAACAGGATAAACCTTCAACCTTAAACCAGCAACCTTCAACCCATAGCCAAATAACAGATCCAAGCAAAAAAACAAACACACTGGCAAGACTCCTATCCTTCCTCACCGGCTCCTGGAACTGGGTCGCCCTCTCCGTGCTGCTCGGCGCACTGACCATCGGCGCTAATATCTCGCTCATGGGCACTTCTGCCTGGCTCATCTCTGCTGCCGCACTGCATCCATCCATTGCTGAACTACAGGTCGCCATCGTCGGCGTGCGCTTCTTCGGCATCAGCCGCGGCGTCTTCCGCTACGCCGAGCGCCTGGTCTCGCACGATGTCACTTTTCGGCTACTCGCCCGTCTGCGCATCTGGTTCTACCAGAACCTCGAGCCGCTCGCTCCCGCCCGCCTGATGGACTACCGCGCCGGCGACTTGCTCGCCCGCATCATCGGCGACGTGGAAACCCTGGAAAACTTCTACGTGCGTGTGGTTGCGCCACCGTTGGTTGCCCTGCTGATCGCTCTCGGCGTATCCATCTTCATCGCTTCGTTCTACCCGCCGCTTGCCACCGTTTTAATCGGCTTCTTCCTCGGCCTTGGCCTGATCCTTCCCCTTCTATCCCGACTCCTCAGCCGCAGACCTGGGAAAGCGCTCATCAATCTGCGTTCCGAACTGCACATCCAACTCGTGGATGGCATCCAGGGACTGCCCGACATCCTGGCCTACAACCGCGCCACCGACAAACTGGCTCTCATCGCAGAAACAGGCCACGCCTACGGACTCACCCAACGTCACATGGCGCGCATCAGCGGACTGCAATCGGCGCTGACTGTCCTGCTCACCAACCTGGGCATGTGGATGGTGCTATTCTTGGCTATCCCCCTGGTAAGCGATGGTCGTTTGGATGGCGTAATGCTCGGCACATTGACCTTGCTGACTCTAGCATCCTTCGAGGCTGTCACGCCCTTGCCGCTGGCCGCCCAGATGTGGGAGAGTGTGTGCGCATCTGCTGGAAGGTTATTTGAGATTGTAGATGCAGAACCTGTGGTGAAAGAGAGCAGAGAACAGAAACTAGAGAGCGGTAAAGAAGAGGGACCAGTCTCCACTCTCGAGTTCTCTGATCTCTCATTTCGTTATCTCAACCAAACCGTCCCTGCCCTTCAACATGTAACCTTCAACCTTCAACCGGGCAAATCCCTCGCCATCGTCGGGCCAAGCGGCGCAGGGAAGAGCACCCTGGTCAATTTGTTGCTGAGGTTTTGGGAGTACAGCTTGGGGGATATTCGTCTGGGCGGGGCGTCGCTGCATGGCCTGGAGCAGGATGAAGTCCGGGCACGATGCGCAGTGGTCTCGCAGAGTTCGTACTTCTTCAACGCCAGCGTGCGTGAAAATTTGCGCCTGGCGCGTCCATCCGCATCCCAAGAGGGAATCGAAGAGGCGGCAAAGCAAGCCCAGATCCATGAGTTCATCATGGGCTTGCCAGCCGACTACGACACCTTCATCGGTGAGCAAGGACTGCGCTTATCAGGCGGCGAGCGCCAGCGGTTGGCGATTGCACGCGCATTGCTAAAAGATGCTCCTATCCTGATACTGGATGAGCCGACCGCCAACCTCGACCCGTTGACCGAGAAACAGGTGTTGGAAACGCTCTTCCACGTGATGCAAGGCAAAGCAACGCTGCTCATCACACACCGGCTGGTCGGGCTGGAGAATGTAGACGAAATCCTGGTGATGGAACAAGGGCGGGTGGCGGAGCGCGGCACGCAAGCTGAATTGCTGGCACGTAACGGGGTATTCCGGCGATTGTGGGAATTGCAAAACCGGATCCTGGTAAATTAATACTGCTTTGTGGATGTGCAAAAAATTCGCAGAAACAGATTGACTTTCAAATCTATCCTGTTATATACTAGTATTACGTTCGCCAAATTTAACCATTCATTCCAAAGGAGGAGAAACAATGACCGATTTTCCATGGTTCGCCAAATACGATAAAGGCGTTCCTAAAACAATCGACTACCCCAAGAAGCCGTTATATCACTTCCTGGAGGAGTCAGCCAGCAAGTATCCCGATAAAGCGTGTACAATCTTTAAGGGGGCTGTTATCTCCTACAAGGAGATGAACGAAATTACCGATCGTGTGGCCGCTGCGCTGGCCGATCTGGGGGTGAAGGGCGTCATCAT
>CAZLOC010000522.1:0-2841 GCA_964560935.1 uncultured Anaerolineaceae bacterium
AGGCCTGCCCGCAGGCGAAGCTGTCGCCGACTTCGTTGACGCCGGGCATGTAGCCGCTGGTGATGGCTTCGAGCGGGTCGATGCCTGCCTCCAACGCCTGTTTTGCCAGGTTGGCAGAGATTTCCTCGTCCCCATCGAGAATGCTCTGCGCCATCTGTTTGAACAGTTCTTCTGACATAATTTTCTCCTTTTATTGGTTCGATGATGCCCCTCCGGTTAATCCTCTAGAGAAAAAGACGCACTCAAGGTACGCGCCTTTGATTCCAATACTTCATACGGGATGTCCAGGTACTCGACCAGTTCTTCTCCCAATTGACGGATGTGTGCAATTGCCATCCGTTCGGCCAGGTCCGCGTCACCGGCCTCGATGGCCTCCACCAGCGCCATGTGCTCCTGGTACTCGTCGCTCAGGCTGCTCGCCAGCAGGTCGGTGTGGCGGAACAGGTATTCGTACAACATCCAATCCGGGAACGAGTTCATCACCATCCCGTAGAATTTGTCAAGCGTGCTGTTTTCGCCGATGGCCACCACCGACTGGTGGAATTGGCGGGACAACTGTCGCAGGGTGGACATGTCATCTAGCGAGAGCAGACCCTTCATCCGGGACAGGATGAGCTTCAGTTCGTCCACATGGGCTTGCTTCCGTTTAAGGGCTGCGGCGCGTGCCCCGGCTGCTTCCAGCAACAGTCGCATGGCGTACGCTTCGACAATCTCCGCTTCTGTTGGTTGCGGGACGCGCACCCCACGGTAGGGGACCCGTTCTGCCAGCCCAACCGAGACCAGCAGGTCGAGCGCCTCGCGGACGGGCGTCATGCTCACGCCCAGTTGTTTGGCGATGTCTTCCTGACGCAGCCATTCGCCCGGGTGTACCTTTCCTGCAATGATCTTCTCGTGCAGAACGTCGAAGATTTCCTCTTTAAGAGGCTTGCGTTGCAGGTTTTCTAAATCTTTTTTGGTGTCAATTGGGATATTCATAGCGGTTTATATATTATATATAATTTTATCTTCGGTAGCAATGCGATTTGTTGCGATAGAATAAAGTCAGGATATTTGTCATGTCAGATGCATACCTTTTGCCTGCCGAAGAAGTCCGCCGCGAACTGACCGTTTCGAACTCGCGCTTTATCGCCAGCCTTGCCCCCGTTTCCAGCGTGGACGAGGCCAAAGCATTCGTTGCTCGTATCCGCAAGGAATTTGCCGATGCCACCCATAACGTCCCGGTCTACATCATTGGCGGGGGCAATTCCATCACCGAATATTGCTCCGACGATGACGAGCCGTCAGGCACGGCGGGTCGCCCGGCATTGGCAGTGCTGCGCGGGAGTGGACTTGGTGACGTAGGAGTGGTGGTCACTCGCTATTTCGGTGGCACTCTGCTTGGGAAAGGGGGATTGGTCCGGGCGTATACCGAAGCGACGCAGTTGGTCGTCCGGGCGGTGCCGCGTGCACGACGAGTACCGGTTCATCTCGCATTACTGGCCTTGCCCTATTCGCTCTTGGAACGTGTGCGCTTGCTTGTATCCCGCCACCAGGGCGAGATCACCGACGAAACCTTTGCTGTCGATGTGACCATGACCCTGCGTTTCCCTGTAGATGAATTTCCCGCCTTTCAAGCCGCATTGCAGGAACTCTCAGCCGGCAGTTTGCAGGGGGAAGTGATAGAAACCGCAGAGATGTTGGTCAGGGTCAAGGACTGACAGATTCTGTTTGTGGCTTTGTCGGCTTGATCCACAGCATGCTGAACAAAAATCCAAGCAGCATAAACCCTGCCCCGCTGATGTAAGGTAGATTCAGGTTAATATCCAAAACCATCCCGCCCAGGATTGGCCCGACAATTCGCCCTAAACTGACAAAGGAATTGCTCAGTCCCATGGCGATGCCCTGCGGGACGGTAGCACGCCGCGAAGTCAGCGATGTCAGCGCAGGGATTTGCAGGGCAACGGTCAAGGCGAAGAAGGCGGTGGCAAGCAAGATCGTTATGTAGGTGTTTGCCAGCAGCATCAACCCAAAGCCGAGAGCGGTTGCCAGCAAGCCGCCCTTGATGACGGTCTCGTCGCCCCATTTCTTTGTCAATGGTCCAGCCAGCACGCCCTGGGCCAGCGCCGAGACTAGCCCCAGCACCATCATCATCACTCCGACATCATCGGGCTCAAAGTCGAATTTTTCCAGCGAAAATAACCCGAAGACATTGGCAAAGATCATCAGGCCGCAGGTGGAAATGAAGGTCAGGATAAGCAGACTGCCAATCGGGCCATTAATCGCCTGTCCCCAGCCTTTCAAGTCGATCAGCTTTTCTATTTCCTGGCTACTTCGTCTCGCTTCAACAGGTAACGATTCAGGCAGGAATACTATCGCCAGTAGCAGCGAGAGGACGGACAATCCTGCCGCCAGGAAGAACGGCGTGGATAGCGACTCACTGGCCAGGAAACCACCCAATACCGGACCGACAATCGTCCCGATGCCCCCGGCCGCGCCCAGCAATCCCATCCCGCCGCCACGCTCATTTTCGGGAGTACTGTCGCCGATGAAGGCCATGGTGGTCGGCGCGGTAGCGGAGGAGAGCACCCCCGAAAGGATGCGGGCCGCGAATAACATCCACAACGTATTGGCGAGTCCGAACCAGACCATGGTGACGGCATAGCCCAAGATGCCAATGAGCAGGATCGGTTTGCGTCCGATGCGGTCGGAGAGTCCGCCCCAGATGGGGCCGAAGATCAGTCGCATGACCGCGTAAGAAGCGACAAGCAATCCCAGTTCCATCCCGCCCGCGCCCATGCTCTCGATGTAGAACGGCAGGATGGGGATGATGATCCCGTAGCCGAGCATGACCACGAACAGGAC
>CAZLOC010000523.1:0-2834 GCA_964560935.1 uncultured Anaerolineaceae bacterium
GGATAAACACTCTGGCTCTGCTGCAGCTGCTCGAAGGGAATTCGCGGCCAAGAATAAGGCTCGCACAATGTCCGGGTGCTGCAGGGCGCTTTCAGCAGGAAATACCTCTCCAGTAATCGGATCAACACCACATGCGAGCATGTTGATTATTTCAAAGGCACGACTTGAGTTCATCGTTGTGTCATCTCCCAATCTCAGTTGGCAGTTTCTTGGCAAATGAGCCTCACTTGAACGAAGAGTCAAACCCACGCTAGATAGCCGATCGACTATTGACGCCAAGGTTCTTTTACCGAGATTAGGCAATCGGTTCAGATCATGCTCTGCACAAGCCAAGAGATCCTCGATGGTATTGATTCCCGCATGATTTAAGCAAATGCGCGCCCGTAAAGACAACCCAAGAGCCTCGATAGTGTCCTGTGTTGTGTCAATCACTATCAATCACTTCTTTTCTGGATGTAATGTTCCGACAGGCTGTACATTCGAGTTGTGATGCGAGAAGGTACCTGTCACTCCGCTAGATAAATAGGTCACTTGCCACGTCCTCGATTTCGCATCTCAGCCCACAACTGCCCCCGCATTTTCTTGTGCCCTTCCCTGGTTCCCGCAAGGCCTTCATCAATCTTTGGCCGAGTGTCATGATGCAGTTCAAAGTCATTTTGACACTTGATACAACGTGTTGCGCCAGGCGTCACATTAATGCGCTCGGGCGGGATTTCCATTCCACAAGCGGAGCAAAGCCTGACTGATAACGGCGTTTCCACCTCAGGCTCAGTGTGTCGATTGTGGTCTGGCAAGCCAGATGCACCTCGTGAACTTGACACGTCACCACACGATCTCGTTGCCATAAACGCCCCAGAATTTTCGCTCTGCCAAAATCTGAACCACTCCGCTTCTTTTACTGTGCATGGCCTAGCTTCCCCACGCATTACGCGCGTAAAATGCCTTTCCATGCCCGTTTCTGGAAGACGTGTTCCTGCGATCAAGGAGTGAAGTTGATTAATTTCATCACTTGTCAGCATGGCGTGAATTTCTAGTGTTACGTTTTTGAGTTCTCGGGATCAGCATGGCCGCACCCACATGCAGCGCAAGAGTGGCAAACTATCCATCCACATGCCGCGCACTCAAAATCCACCTCATTATCAACTGGCTCTCCGCATTGATAGCACACAGAAGCCCGGTGAGGTCTCATGAAGGAAATGGCCTTAAGCCCTTTATCAGGTTTGCCTAACTTACTAAGGTATTCTCTGTGGCGTTCGGGTAGGGTCCGCCGTAATTCAGTTGTTCTAGGCTCAAGTTCAATATCTATTAGCCTGCAGAGTTTGTCGACAACGTCATCAAGACTTGCTCCCTCGGTAGATTGATCATTTAGGCCTGATTCGTTTGCCCATGCTTTCCCTTTGTGTATTCCCTTATCGCATCTGGAAACGATCTCGTAGCCCCTATAAGTAACCTTGCGCTGCTCTGAACTCATTATTCCTCCCCAGACTGTCCAAATTTTCGTAGCAGTTTCTGTTCATTAAACTTTGCCGTCAATTCCGTTAGATGATCAGACACAATTGCCCCAGATAGTGACTGAATCGACCTGGCTGCATGACGGGTCAGTTGGTATTCAGACCCAACCTGTTTTGCAGCCCAGCCGATAAATGCCACCCATACCTCATCGGTCGGCACACCCGATCTTGCAACGGCGTTAACGATGTCCTGTAGCGGATTCAGTTCTGGCACCAGTTTCAGCTTGCTAACGATTCCGGGGAAATCATCCGGATGCATCAACTCGCTGTTCACTATCTCCATCAACTTTTTCAGCAGGGCCGTCAAATAGGGGGATTCGTACGTAGAGCGCACTTTCTTGGCGGCCCGTTTTCTCTTGGAAGTGGGTGCACCGAGTTGTCCCATCGGACGATTAGTGCGCTCACGGCGCGACGCCATCACGTTTGGCATATCGTCATCCTCGTCTTCCAAAAAATAACCCAGTGACCGATCCTTAACGTCATATGCAGCCATGCATGGTTGCGGGCGTGCGACGCCACTTCCGCCCCACCCTGCAGCCAGCATCTGTTTCACTTGGCTTATTTCGGGCAGGTTCTCCGCTTTTTCCCCCTCGGCCCTTTTATGCACAATCAGATAATGCGTGAGTTCAGTTACCAGGTTGTACTGCACTGCGAGTTTTGTAAGTTGCGACTGGGTCAACATCGGGAAAGGCGTATCCAGCAACCCCAAGTCGGTGTGCTCCGTCTGAACCCGTTTCATTGGCCTAGAAAAATCCGGGATGCCAGAGGCATATCTAGCTAGTGCTAGTGACAATCTCCTAGCGTTGAGCGTGGTCTGTATTCGCTTCGCAGCGGCGATACGCGCCAAACTCGCCGGATCACCTCCCCAGACTGAATTCGAAGCATCTTCCTCGCGCTTTTTCTCGTCACCAGAGGTGTAGGTCAGCTTGGTGTTTCCCACTGGCTCCTGGTCGAAGCCAGCATACAAGTGAATCGTGCCCCCCTGAAATAATGACTTTGGTAGCGGAGTACTCCACACCGGTGGTACAGGCCATTCCACTGCAAGGTTGAATGTATGCGGTTGCCGCATCCTGGCGAACTGCCGCAAAACGGCTGAAACGATGTCCTCGTTGGGGGAAACGGCTTCGTATGCCCCACCGGTTTCCTCAGCCAGTTCGCGCAAGGGCACATGAGATGGACTGCTTCCGACCCCCACAACGAAATATCGTAGACGACTCAACTGGGCCGTCGCGATCAGCGCTTCCATATCCCATATCTCGCCACCAGTGATTAACAGGACGACGCCGCTTTCATGCTGGCCCTTCAAACTGGCGGCAGCATGCA
>CAZLOC010000524.1:0-2827 GCA_964560935.1 uncultured Anaerolineaceae bacterium
ATTTCCTGTATGCCGGCGCGTTGCCCGGAAAACGCCACATGGACATGCCGCGCGAGGCCGCCTACCGCCAGGGGCTGAAGGTGATGCGCGAGGCCATGGGCGCGGATGCCTACTTCCTGACCTGCGGCGCGCCCATCCTGCCGTCGCTGGGCTTATGCGATGCCATCCGCGTGGGACCGGATGTGGCCGGGGAATGGGAGAGCCATCGCGATGCGTTCCTGCTCTACAACCCAACCACGCCGGGGACGAAGAACGCCATCCGTACGACTGCCAACCGCGCCTGGCTGAGTCCGCTGGTTGCGACAGACCCGGACGTGGCCTACTTCACTTCGCAGCGAAACACCCTGACCACCGGGCAAAAGCGCCTGCTGCGCGATCTGGCGCTGGTTTGCAACTTCAAGGCGGCATCCGATCTGCCTGGATGGTTGAGCGCGGACGAGCGCCAGGAACTACGCGCCTTCCTTGAGGCCAACCCAACGGTCGAGCGGAGGAGCCGCTACACCTACCAGGTAGACGGTCGCAACGTGGATTTCAGCCCGGCCATGCCGCTGCCTGAGCCTCCACGCGGGTTGGATGCATTGGGGAGCGCCCTCATGGGCTGGGTTGGGAACCAGGGCTGGGCGCTAAAACTCCTGGACCGGCTGGGAAAAAGAGCGTTGCAAAAAATGAAGGAAAGCCTGTAAAATGGTTCAGGCAGAACGTCCCGCGCCGACGTGCCTTCGTTTCTCGCGGCACGAACGGTATTGAAGGCGGGCAATACAGCAGTGTTGGTTTCCCTGGCCCATCCGCCAGGACGGGCGATACGGCGGCGATGGTTGAGTAGGGCATAGCCCGTATCGAAACCCGCCGCCTACTCAACCAACGATATTACGCCTGGAGGTACTTATGTCTTTCGCACTCGGCTTCTATGAAATCTTTTCGTACGCCATCCCGGGTTTCGTGTATATCCTGGTTGCAAACGCATTCCTGCAACTGTTGAAACTGCCCCATCTGGATTTGGGAGGGCTGTCCGGCAATTTTAGTCTCGTGGTTCTGATGGCCATTTTTTCATACATTGCCGGACACATCGCTGACCCAATCGCCTACCGCTGGTACCGGTTGTTCAACCGGCAGGGCTCATATGAAATAGCGATGACAAGGATCAAAGCTAAATATCCGGAATTGAATATTGAATTCAATGCGGAAGACCAGCGTTTGCTCTACAGCTTCATCAAACACAAGAACCTGGCGCTGGCCGAGTACCTGGACAAGTTCAACGCCATCGGCATCCTGTTGCAAAACCTGAGCCTGGGGCTTTTCCTGTTTGCCTTGACCCAAATCGCCTATATCTTCATCACCGGGCAAATCCTGGGATATGGCCTGGGTGCGCTACTCGGCCTGATATTTTCCTTCATTGCCGTCAAACGAAGCGCCCTATACAAAAGTTGGTACACGCGGGGCGTATTCGAGCAGGCGCTGCATTACGGGAATAGCTTGCAAAAAATGTTCCAAGGGGAATGGCCGGAACAAACACCTGTTCCCGCCCCTGCCCCGCCCAAAAAACCCAGGACGAGGACGAAGGCGAGCGCCAGCAAGCCGCCCTCCGCAAAATAATGAAGCTTTTCAGATCGCGCAATAGATTTCCAAAGTTCATCTTTGCTCTTCTATTCCTTTGCGCGCTGCTCTGGACTGTGAGCGCGGGGGCATTCCAAGCCGTCGCCTTCCAAGAGATTGAAACCGCAACAGAAACCGCTACAGAAGACAATAGTGTAGAAGTCCCGCCCCAGGAGCAGGCGACTCCTACACCGACCCCAACCACACCTGCGCCAGGAACCGACCAGGAAGATCGCAGCCTGCCGGCACCCGAAGCAGCCAAAAGCCAGGACTTTCCTCCGCCAGAAGTCGTGACAGGAGCGCACGTTTCGGACGAAGTCATTGTCCGATTCAAACCGACGACGCGCGCCGAAAGGATACAGGAATGCCTGGACGATACGCAAACCAGCATCGCCTCTGAGATCGAGGCAATCGGAGCGCTGGTCCTGAAAGTCCCCGATGGAGAAGTGGGCCGCATACTTCCACGCGTACGGGCCTGCGCCGGCGTGCTGTATGTCGAGCCCAATTTTATACTCCGGTCGGCGGACACGATCCCCAATGATACGGGCTGGAGTTACCAGTATGGTCTGGTTAACATCCGCGCCCCGCAAGGCTGGGACTTCGCCACGGGCTCCACAGCCGTGACCATCGCCATCATCGACACCGGCGTGGACTATGGACATCCGGACCTGGCCGGCAAAATGCTCGCCGGCTATGATTTTGTCAATGGTGACGCCAACGCCCAGGATGACAACGGCCATGGCACGCACGTAGCCGGGATCGCTGCGGCCGCCAGCAACAACGGCAGCGGTGTAGCCGGCGTCTCGTGGGGCGCGCGCATCCTGCCGGTCAAAGTCCTGGACGCTGCCGGGAACGGGTTTTACGATGATACTGCGGCCGGGATCATCTGGGCCGCTGACCACGGCGCCCAGGTGATCAACCTGAGCCTGGGAGGCGACAGCGCGTCAGCGGTCCTGGAAGATGCGGTGAATTACGCTTATGGGAACGGCGTCATTCTGGTTGCCGCTGCCGGGAACACAGGCATCAACTCGGTCTTGTATCCGGCCCGCTACCCGAATGTGCTTGCGGTCACCGCGACCGACAACGCGGACAACCGGGCAGGCTTCTCGAACTACGGCCCGGAAGTAGACCTGGCCGCGCCGGGCGTAGACATTTATTCCACCTGGCCCGGCGGATATGGGTACGACAGCGGCACATCCATGTCCACGCCTTTTGTCGCCGGGCTGGCAGCGAT
>CAZLOC010000525.1:0-2814 GCA_964560935.1 uncultured Anaerolineaceae bacterium
ACACATCGAAAAAGTCCGGAAAAGTTTTCGAAACACAGCCGGGATTTTTAATTGTGATTCCCGGCACGCGCAGACCGATCAACGAGAAGGCCATCGCCATGCGGTGGTCGTTATAGGTTTGGACCGTTGCCGGACGGATCTCATCACATGGATAAATCGTCATGCCATCCTCATGCTCGTCCACGCGGACGCCGAGACAAGACAGTTCAGTACAAGTAGCATGAACGCGATCGGTTTCCTTAACGCGGGCCGAAGCAATGCCGCGGATACGAGTGGGCGAGGATGCAAAAGGCGCAATCGCTGCCAGCGTCTGGGCTGTGTCGGAGATATTGCGCATGTCTACGTCGAGGCCGCGTAATTCGCTAAGGCAAGTTACTTCAATAGCATTTTCGCTTTCAGTGACATCACATCCCATTTGAGCCAAAACATCCAGGAAGGCAATATCACCTTGCACCGATTTGCGCGAGATATTTTCGACACGGACAGTTCCGCCGCAAATGGCAGGGGCGGCGAAGAAGTAGGATGCGGCGGAGGCGTCGGATTCTATTGGATAAGTAGAGAGGGGGGAGTAGAGAGCAGGGGATATCGTAAAGCGGTTGTAGCCGTCTCGCTCAACAGTAACGCCGAAATCGGACATGATGGATAAGGTCATATCGACGTAAGGCTTGGAGTTAAGTTCGGTGGTGACTTCGATTTCCACCGGGGTTTGGGCGTAGGGGGCGACCATCAGCAGGGCAGATAAAAACTGGGAGGAGAGATTACCGGCAATCTTTGTCTTGCCGCCAGGGAGTCCGGAGGCATTAATTTTTATGGGTGGGCAAAGTGGACCCTCACCCCGGGCCTCTCCCTGAAAGGGAGAGGGGGTAATCGTAGCCCCTAACTGGACCAGCGCATCCACCAAATCACCAATGGGACGCTCACGCATACGGGCATCGCCGTCGAGGATATATTCGCCGTTTCCCAACGTGAGAAACGCGGAAAGGAAGCGCGCCGCTGTCCCAGCATTGCCGATGAAAAGTTCGGCTGTTTGTGCTGGTAAGCGCCCGCCCAGGCCGGTGACGGTCATGCAGGTCGTTTCGGGATCGAGAGTCACGTCAAAACCCAAAGTTTGCAGGGCGCTCGCAAAATAGCGCGAATCATCGGAGAAAAGCGCGTGGGTGAGCGCCGTCGTCCCATGCGCCAGGGCGGCGATCAGCAGGGTGCGGTTGGTCAGCGATTTGGAGCCGGCGACACGAACTGCAGCATTCAAGGGGTTTTGGATGGGCTGGATTTGCATGAAAGTGACCAGTTATCAGTGTTCAGTGATCAGATTTTGGTATTTGGCGCGGGCGTTGTTGAGCGCTGTCTCGAGCGATGTGAAATCGCCAGCAGCAAGAACAGATTCGATGGTATATAGTTCGGTTTGGAGACGATGGATGGACGCCAGGATGTTGTCGCGGTTAAACTTGAGCACACCCAGCATCATGCTGGACGGGGTGCCTGCCAGCCGCGAGGTCGAGCGGAATCCCGGCCCGACGAGGGGAGCGGCGTCTTCTGGCGTAGCCAGAGCCAGCGCGGACGAGAGCAGGTAAGGCAGGTGGCTGGTGGAGGCCAATATCCGGTCGTGGTCGTCAGCGTCTAGCCAGATGGAACGGGCACCAAGGGCCTCGACGATTTGCAGGGCGGCGGAACGGGCGCGTTGGCTGGTTCTTGAGAGCGGGGTCAGCACGAATGAGGCGTCGCGATAAAGAAAGCGCTCGGCATTTTCGAGTGAGAGCCGCTCGCGGCCGCAGATCGGATGTCCGCCAATGGGGTCGAAGTGAGCGGGCAATTTTTCGAGAGCGGTAATAATCGTCCGCTTGGAGGAGCCGATGTCGAGTACGATGCACGGATGCTGTATATATTCGGGCAGGCTTCCCAGCCAGTCCACGATGGCGGGGACGGGACAGGCCAGAATAACGAGATCGGCGTCCACAAGGATTTTAGCGGGGTCGTTATCGGCAAAGTGAACGATTTCTTGACGATTGGCAAGCTCGAGCGTGGATCGATCCGGGTCGTAGGCGCTCAGGCGGCGACAACGTCCTTTGAGGGAAAGCGCCAGGGAGCCGCCCATGAGTCCCAATCCAATTAATGCAATGTTGGCGTCTTTAAGATTAAAGTCTGGTTCCATAAGCGGACCCTCACCCTGACCCTCTCCCTAAAAGGGAGAGGGAACTCTGGAAACCAGGCGGCGGTCGACGGCCTCGGCAACTGCCTTGAGCTTGCGCACCATGCTGGCGAAAGCCTCGGGCGTGAGCGACTGACGGCCGTCGGATATTGCGTGGGCGGGGTCCTGGTGCACTTCGACGATGATACCGTCGGCGCCTGCCGCAACCGCAGCCTTGGCAACGGCGGTGACGTAATCAACGTGGCCGGTGGAGTGGCTGGGGTCGAGCACCACAGGCAGGTGAGTGAGCGACTGGAGCACCGGCACAGCGTTGATGTCAGTCGTGTTGCGGGTGGCGGTCTCGAAGGTACGGATGCCGCGTTCACACAGCATGACCCGCTCGTTGCCGCCGGCCAGGATGTACTCGGCCGCCATGAGCAGGTCTTCGACCGTGGCGCTCATGCCGCGCTTGAGCAGGACCGGCGTGCGCGTGTCACCGACCGCTCGCAGCAGATTGAAGTTCTGCATGTTTCGTGCCCCAATTTGGAGCACATCCACGTGTTTGACCATGACCGGCACTTGCGAAACCGCCATTATTTCGACGACAACAGGCAGGCCGGTCAACTCACGGGCTTCGGCCATGTACTCGAGGCCTTCTTCGCCCAGTCCCTGGAAAGCGTATGGGGAGG
>CAZLOC010000526.1:0-2795 GCA_964560935.1 uncultured Anaerolineaceae bacterium
GAGAGCCGGCACTTTCCGTATGGCGAGGTGCGGTGGACGTGGCCGGAGGATGAGGACGAGGCGTTTCCGACGGATTATCGGTTCACGGGGCAGAGGCTGGACGGTTACATTAAGTTGGTGCAAATGGGAGCTCGTTGGTATGACCCCGCGCTTGGACGATGGACCAGCCCGGATTCCATTGTCCCCGGTTTCACAAACCCTCAATCGCTGAATCGCTACTCTTTCGTTTTGGCGAACCCGCTCAAGTACCGCGACCCTTCGGGACATCGACCGGCCGGACCGTGTGAAGAAGGTGACACGTGTGAGCTACCACCAGAGTCTGAAGTGCCTGGTTGGCTTCAGGAGCTGCTCGCAGATCCCGCATTTCTACAGTGGCTGGCTGAACAGGTTGCTCCCAACGTCCCAATCGAGATCTGGATTCAAAAGGGCGGCTTGGAGTTCGAGTTCCCTTGGGGTGGTGGGCTTGGCAACGTGACTGTGAGGATGGGAGCAAAGTTCCCGTATGGAACGACGAACGGTTCTCCCGCGAGGGTCTATGCGGGTGATGATATTACAGTTCGCCAGAAGTTCAATGGCGGATTTGTTCAGTTGAGCAAAAAAGGGGAGTTCACTTTTGCAGCTGAAAGCACGCCTGCTGTGATATTCGAAGGGGATTCCCTCGTACAGAGTGTGGTAGTTCAAGAGCGCTGCATGGTGGGCGGTGGCCTAAGTGGATTACCGGCTGGAAGGACAAGTAACGTATCGGCAACTTTCACTACTCCTATCAAGGTCAAGGGACCAGGTTCTGAAATGGACTTTGCTCCCTATGTGAATATGACCCTCTCTGTCGACAATGCAAAGATAGCTGGTACTGGAGTGGTTGCTGCGATCGGAGCACTAGGGTCAGCAAGTCTACCTGGTATTGTGATGACAGTATTGCAGGCACTCGGTCGACTTGGGCCAGGCAGCTTGCAACCTTCCTGGTGAGCGGAGTTGTGGGAGTGAAGGTCCGCAACATCCCGTGGTTTTGTTTCCTGAGGTCCAGAAAGTGACTACTGAACTCACTCGCGGAGAATGACAATGAAAGACTTTCTTGTCGAAATTCATGGCGATTTGAGAGCGGGGAGATCTGATCTCGCGTTAAATAAATGCCAGGCATTTGTACAGAATCATCCAACAAATAGTGTTATCCATGCTGAACTCGCACGAATTCTACTTCGCGTCGACAGATACGAGGATGCGAAAGAGGCAGCCAAGACGGCAATCTCACTGAATCCTGAATTATCACTTCCGTATGCTATTCTCGGCTATACCCAGCTACGGCAACAGCAACTTCAAGAAGCAGAATTGAACATTGTGAAAGCCCTCGAACTCGATCCCAAAGATTCCTTGAGTCACTATTACTTGGGAATAATACACTTGTCGAAAGGGAGTTTTGCAACTGCAGTCGAGCAATTCGAGAAGGCAATAGCTATCAACGATCAAGAAGTACAGTTTCATGTGCATTTAGCGCGAGCATACCTCCAGTTGAATCGAATAAAAGCAGCGATCTCTGAGGCGATTGTCGTTTTCCGCCTTGGGGGCATATCAAGGGATTTTTATCTTCTACTTACTCTCTTGCCGATGGCTTTTGTTGCTCACCGTCATCCTCTGATTCAAGGTATAGTGTTGTTCTTGTTGCACGTTCCGCTGTTAGCGCCCGCGCCCATTAGCACTTTATACTGGCTGGCTGTCGGCACCTACTGGGTATCGCTAGCTGCTCTTTCTTTCAAGAGCCTGGAAGTACGGGGTAAAGTTATACTTTTCGGCAGTACTGCATGGTGGATACTGGTACGCTGGCTTCTAGAGTTATTGCAACGACTGATGGGAGTCAGTTAGCTCGGGAGATTTGCATGCCGGAATTCGACGTATAGACGAATTTTGCTTAACAACTATGGATCCCAAGCGTCGTTTTAGAGATAATCCTATAGAAACCATCGCATTCTTGATCTTTGCTATGTTTGTGTTTGCTAACTTTGCTTCGTCATCAGAGCCGGTTATTCGTGTCACGGGCTGTATAGGAATCGGGATCGCTGTTTTGGTGTATCTGTTCGGTTCCGGCGATGACTCGGGTCCCGTCATATGACGATAACCGAAGCATACTGGATTAGCCAGGGGATTGGGGCCAATCAGAACTCACCGCAACTCCAACTGAAGAGCCGGTGCAGCCAGCAAAAGCGCCTGCCGCTAGAGCGTCAGCGAGTACACCTCGGGTCAGGGGATGGAAGCGCCGTACGAGTGGACGTTCGAGGTGCAGTGGGGGCTCGATGGCGGGGAGATGATGGCGCAGGAAGGGGCGGCGGCGGTCGAGGCGGAGCGCGTGCGGGCTGACGTAGAAGTGGTGGCGGCGAAAGCGCCGGCGGCGGAAGAGCCGGCGCTGGACGAGCCGGAGACTCAGGGTGGTGAGATCGAGGATCTTCCGGTGGTTTGGCTGCACATGCAAGTGCGCAAGTACTACTACTTTGGCGGGCAGCGCGTGGCGATGCGCCAGATTGACTATCCTGGGGCAAATGAGGTATTATACTACCTGGTTGGCGACCATCTGGGCACGACGAGCCTGGTGCTGTGCGGGAACGTGGATGGGTGTGACGGCGTGGCCGGCGGCAGCACGTTGCCGAACGGCGGCAAGGTGGCGGAGAGCCGGCACTATCCGTATGGGGAGGTGCGGTGGACGTGGCCGGAGGGTGAGAGTACCTTTCCAACCGACTATCGATTTACGGGGCAGAGAGATGTCGGCCTCGGACTGACGCATATGGGGGCACGTTTCTACGACTCTT
>CAZLOC010000527.1:0-2395 GCA_964560935.1 uncultured Anaerolineaceae bacterium
GGCGAAGCCGTTCTGACTATGGACCCCAATCATGGTCCATTCACGGACATCGAAATCCAGTCAATTCAATCCGGAATGGAAAGGAGTTTCTCCAATGGCTCGATTAGCTTGGAAAACTACATCCTCGCGAACCTCTACATGCTGCTGGGTCAACGTTCGGTTCAGTATGCGGCATTAAAAGTGTGTGACGTGGGTGCAAGCCGTACCGGGGACGGGACACCCGTGTATACGCTGCGTATTCCACGGGCAAAGCAAAGAGGACACCTGACTCGCACTGAATTCAAAGATAGGGTGCTCATCCCTCAGATTGGGGAATTGCTAGTTGAGCACGCCAATCAGGTTCACTCCGAGTATGCGAACAGGTTTGCTGACGCCGCAGAAGCGCCGCTGTTTCCTTCGAGGCGTAGTAGCGGAAATGAACCCGCAGGATTCAAATTCCACCGGACCCCTGGTGCCTTGTCCGAGTCGCTGGAAAGGACGGTGAACAAGTTGAACGTCGTTTCGGAGCGCACGGGCCAGCCTATTAATATCACCGCCACACGATTCCGTCGCACCGTGGGAACCAGGGCGGCGACTGAGGGGCATGGCGAGTTGATCATCGCAGAGCTTCTCGATCATTCGGATACCCAAAACGTGGGGGTCTACGTCGAGGCAGTCCCCGGGATTGTGGAACGCATTGATCGGGCACTGGCGATGCAGCTGGCCCCTTTGGCACAAGCCTTTGCTGGTGTCCTCATTGAAGACGAGTCGCAAGCAACACGTGCAAGTGACCCAACCAGCCGAATTTGTGATCCGCGCTTCGACGCTTCCATGAAACCCATGGGCAACTGCGGCAAATATGGGTTCTGTGGTTCCTTAGCCCCTATTTCTTGTTATACCTGTAGCAACTTTCAGCCTTGGCTGGATGGCCCGCACGAAGCGGTCCTGTCCGCGCTTATTTCTGAGCGGGAGAGATTGCTGACAAGTAGTGATATGCGGATTGCATCGATCAATGATCGAACCATTTTGGCGGTGGCTGAAGTGGTCAGGCGATGTGAGGAAGTTCGTACCGAGGTGAGTGGGGTTCTAAATGTCTGAGGTGATCCTGTTCAGGCCGAAAGCTGAGCTCGATTCGGCAGGCAATCTGGCGGGATTCGTGGAGTCTTGTCGAAACCAGTTGACCGTATTCGGGGCCGGTCTGCCCTTCGATGAGAATGTGTGGGATGTGACTGAGGCGTTGGCTCTGAATGGGCATGGCAATAAGCGGCACCGACTGGTTTTCAGCACACTGGGCAGTGTGAATGAGAAGCCACCCAAGCCCATGCTGGAGCCATTTCTATCTTTCGCGAAGGCATACCTGCGCTACATGCATGGATTTCGCCCCACTAAAGCAATCGCATTTCGTCTGGCAGCCTTGAGGGCGTTGGAGGCTGCGCTGACCGAAATCGGCGAAGAGCCTGATCCCATTAGAACCGATGCCGGGGTGCTCAATCGCGCTGCGCAGCTGATCGCGGAGCACTATTCTGAAGTTGCGGCATACCGTATTGCAGGGCAATTGGAGATGCTCGCTGCCTACCTCTCCGAGAATAGTCTCACCGTTGTACCCCTTCACTGGCGAAACCATCTTAGACGCCCAGAAGACACTGTCAGAGTTGGGAAGGAGTTCGATCAGCGTAGGCAGTCAAAAATGCCCTCCCAGGCGGCTTTGGATGCCTTACCAAAGGTGTACCGGTTGGCTACCGAGCCCGTGGATGTGATTGTCAGTTCGGTGGCGGCGCTTCTATGCGCATCACCTGATCGCATCAGCGAGTTGTTGCTACTCCCCGAAAACTGCGAGGTTCGTCAGAAGAAGGGCCCGGAGGGTGGCGAAGCGTATGGTTTGCGCTGGTGGCCCGCCAAAGGTGCGGAACCGATGGTGAAGTGGGTTGCACCATCAATGTCTAGCGTGGTCCAAGAAGCCATTGGGAAAATTCGCAAGGTAACTGAGCAAGCACGCCGAATAGCGAAATGGTATGAGAATCACCCAACGGACGTGTATCTGGAAAGGCATTTAGAGACACTTCGTACGAACGAATGGCTGTCGCTTGTGCAAGTTGCAGAAATCATCGGCTTGGTCGATCGGAAATCGGCAAGGATCTGGTGCAGTCTAAATAATGTGAAGGAAATCGGTGGTCGCGGTGATCGAAAGGTTCGATTCACTGATGTCCAGAAGGCAGTGATCGCTATGTTGCCTGAAGGGTTTCCAATCCTCGACAGGGAAACTGGACTTAAGTACAGCGACGCGTTATTTGTCTTCCAGGTCAATGAACTTGGCACCCAACGCGCTACGTACCGTTGCATGATCGAGCCGTTATCAATCAATCAAGTAAACGGTGGACTGGGCGGGCGAGCCAAGCATGGTTTCAGTTCCATATTC
>CAZLOC010000527.1:2405-2795 GCA_964560935.1 uncultured Anaerolineaceae bacterium
TGGCAGTGCAATTAAGATCGCCACTCACCAATGTCGGCATTATCTTAATACCTTGGCACAAGCCGGTGGCATGAGCCAGCTTGATATTGCCAAGTGGTCAGGCCGCAAGGACATTCGGCAGAACGCGGCGTATGACCACGTCACGCCTGATCAGATGCTCCAGAAAATAAGAGACGCGGTTGGAGACGAAACCCAGATGTTCGGCCCCTTGGCTGAATTGCCTAAGAGGGCGTTGATCCCACGCGACGAATTCGCACGGCTCAAGGTGCCCACAGCACACACCACCGACCTTGGTTTCTGCATTCACGATTTCACGATGTCTCCCTGCCAGTTGCATATGGAATCTTTTTTTAAGAACGCACCGCGGGTCCCAATTTTTGAGTAGGACAA
>CAZLOC010000528.1:0-2794 GCA_964560935.1 uncultured Anaerolineaceae bacterium
TCCTGGCCGGCAGTCGCCCTTGGTGCCTTCCCGTTAGCAGTCATGCGCGTCGATGTCCGCTTGCTGGAGCGGTGGCAGGCGGCACTCGACCCTGACCGGCCAGAGCAAGGGATGATATTTGGGGGCTGGTTTTGGCCCGATTCCGGCCACCACAGCTTTAACGATACTTTGGGTCTTTGAACGTCCCTGCCTCGCTAAATGTGCTCGGATGTCGCTCCAGCTTCCAGATGGTGTTCCCGGCCCTTCTGGGGTGGCGGATGAAATATGCGTTGCGTTCGCGAAAATATGAGGAAATGGCACTCTGCGCCGCATCGACCGAGTCGAAGTCACTGTTGTGGACAATGGCTCTCGCCATTCCGCTGAATACCGACTCAATTACGTTGAGGAATTGCGCGCAGGACGGCAAAGGCAACAGGCTGATAGTCGGCGCCCCATCCTGTTCGGCCCATTCATTGAGAAATACTACCCGTTCCTTGAGCTTCTTGGACGAATGCCATGGCGCCGCATCCCACGACACATACATTCGTCTTGCTCCGCGATATTCACGGCGTAACAGTTCGAGAAGCCGAATCGTCTCCTCTGTGTTCTTTGCCTCTGAAAAGAAATGGGTGATCTGATTTCTCGATAGTTCAAGCGCAGCCGTGACAATCACGCTCCCTTTCGAGCGCTGCCATTGAGGAACGATGCGTGTCGTACCACGTGACTGGAGAGATCGACCGCATCGCATTTTGATAGCGAAGGGGCCGAATTCGTCAATCGAGAAGAACACTTCGTCGTCTTCGAGATTCGCCAATATTGTCTTGATCGCCTGGACCTTCGGTTGATACTCAGGATCGGTGCTCGTCAATACGACACGTGCTTTTTTCCAAACGTATCCGGCTCGACGTAGGGCCTCGCTAATATTTGACAGTGAGGCAAGAATGCCCCGTTTCTCTAGGCACTCTTTGATGTCACGTAGCCTCCAAGTTGTCCTGCTGTAGCCAGAATTTCCCGGCGGCGAGTGCAACAGCTCAAGCACCGCTTTCTGCAATACCTCATCGGGCTTCGCGTATTGCCGCGGAATGTGGTTCGGTCTGGAGCTCTTGTCAGATAGCCCAGCCGATCCCATCATGGCAAAACGCCTTATCCACTTGTGTACCGTCCGGACGCTTATCCCAAACTCCTCGGCGACATCGGTCTTGCGGCGGCCATGCTCAAGAACGGCACGCACAATCACCCTTCGGCAATGCTTGCAGGTAGTTGCATTGGCATGACGCTTTTCCATGCTGGCTAGGCCTTAGATGCACGTACCTAGTAAGCATAAATGCTCTTGCGTCTACTGGGGATTACATTGCAGACATCTACGGAGAAGTAATGCGTGACCGCTTATGGCCGGCTGTCGCCCTGGTGCCTTCCCGTTAGCAGTCATGCGCGTCGATGACCGCTTGATGGAACGGTGGCAGGCGGCCCCAACCCTTAGCGGAAGTACAGGCGGGTTGCTGCTCACGTCTTGCGTTCGGCCACTAATGCTCCACTGAAATAGACCAAAATATGTTGCGTTAACGCTGTGGATGCGAAGTATTTCGTATTGCGTTTTATCAAAGTCCGTTTTTTCTTGGTGACCTCAAACACATAATGGTTACGCCAAATCGTATGGATTGGCGAAAAAATCAATTATCTAAGGGGGTGGTCCTATGAAAATAAAGAATCTGATTGTTGCCTTGGGCATGGCTAGCGTAGCGCTAACTGGTTGTGCAACCAGCCCTGACAAGATTGCCGCACAGTCCGTGTCAACCTTGCCTTACGAACAATACAACTGCAAACAGATAGGAGCAGAAGTCGATCGAGTTACTCGGCGTGCGAGTGAACTGAACGGAAGCTTGCAAAAAACAGCAAGCAACGATACTGCGCAGATGGCTGTCGGAATGATTCTCTTCTGGCCGGCGTTGTTCTTCCTTGAAGGTGGAGATGGTCCTGAAGCCGCAGAATATGGACGTCTCAAGGGCGAGCGTGAAGCTTTGGAAAAGGTCGCCATCCAAAAAGAGTGCGGCATCATGTTCCAGCCTATTGAACAGAAGAAAGAGAAGGCCGAAGAGCCGGAAACTGTCTCTGGTCTTTGAGATTGACCTTTGGGGTATGTCGCCAGCCTCGGAGCGACATATCCCAGAAACCCCTCAGTAGTTCATCTGAATCGCCCCCGGAACACTAGATCTTTCCCAGATTCAAATATGGGGCGTCAGCTCCGACCGAACAAGAGACGCTCTGCCCCCTTACCCTGAACTTCTGCTCCTGGCCGATAGCAGCCGGGGACCACAGCATAACTAGCGGCGCCTTGGCAACATTATTGGTGACGGCTTTCGAGCCTAACTGCTATCGGGATAGCTACAGCATATGCAGTAGCCACGGTCAATTCTTCGAGCCTTGCGAACAGAGTGGGAAAGTCGCTCGCGTTGCGATAGGTTGCATCACGATTTTCGATAGCAATGATGATCCTCTGTTAGATCGTTGTGGTTACGGCTGGCGCGATGTTGCAATCATCACGCCGGCCCGCTTTGCCTGTAGCGGCAAAGCGAATATAGCGACGAAATTATCAACGTGCTGTTGAGCCTCAAATAAACATGTTTCGTGGCACACTCATGGCACAGTGCCGAGTAGAAACCATCAAAAATAGGCAATAGGCCACAATCAAGGCAGCCACATAAGTCGCTGATTACATTGCGTTTAATTGTTGAATCGTGTTGTAAGTCATTGATTTTATGACATTCGTAATGCGAAGGTCGTCAGTTCGATTCCGATCGCCGGCACCAATTTTCAA
>CAZLOC010000529.1:0-2784 GCA_964560935.1 uncultured Anaerolineaceae bacterium
GGTTGCCGGCACCCAGATGCAGATCTGGGCCCTGTTCTGGCACATCCGCGACCTGACCGACCAGCCAATTGCACTGGGCGGCATCGGCGCAGCGCGCATCCTGCCAGTGATCCTCTTTTCGCTGATTGGTGGCGCCGTTGCGGACTCATACAACCGGCGCACGATCATCTTCATCACGCAGACGGTGGCAGCGCTCACAGCCCTGACCCTGGGCCTGCTGACCGATTTCGGGCAGATCTCGCTCTGGTACATTTACGCGTTAACTGCCATACAGGCGGTGGCGATTGCTTTCGACAGCCCAGCCCGCCAGGCGCTGGTGCCCAACCTGGTTCCGGCCAAAGACCTGCCCAATGCCTTCAGCATGACCTCCATCGCCTATCAAATGGGTTCCATCCTCGGCCCGGCCTTGAGCGGTGTCGCCATTGCATCTGTAGGACAGTCGGCGGTTTATTACATCAATGCGGCTTCCTTCATGGCGGTCATCCTGGCCCTGGTCTTGATCGGCAATGTTTCGCAGACGTTCGAAAAGGATTCGAAGGGTGTTAGCCTTTCGTCCATTCGAGATGGGATCCGCTTCATTTTGAGCAAGCCGATCATCTTTTCGACTATGATCCTGGATTTCATTGCCACCTTCTTCGCTTCAGCCAATACCTTGATGCCGATTGTAGCTCGTGATGTGCTGAAAGTTGGTGTGGTGGAGTATGGTTGGCTATCGGCGGCGCAGTCGGTGGGTGCGGTACTGGCCGCGCTGATCCTCTCGCAGGTGCAGCAACTCAGGAGACAGGGACCGCTCTTCCTGGGGTCGGTGGTCGTTTTCGGGGCGGCAACGATCCTTTTTGGCCTCAGCAGGTTCTTCGTCCTGGCATGGTGCGCGCTGGCAATTACCGGCGCAGCGGACTCGGTCAGTACCATCATTCGCAATACCATCCGCCAAGTCCGTACTCCCGACGAATTGCGTGGGCGCATGACCAGCGTCAACCAGATTTTCTTCCAGGGTGGTCCGCAGTTGGGCGAGATCGAAGCCGGGCTGGTGGCGCAGTTCTTTGGCGCGCCGTTTGCCATCCTCAGCGGTGGGATTGGGTGTATTCTTGGCGTACTCTGGATTTCGCGGAAATGGCCGCAGTTGGCCATTTATAACGGGGACGAACCCGCCTTCGCAGGGGCTACGGCCGATTGACGTTTGCCCTACAATTCTGTGAATTTTATTAGAATGTGACTTTTGGATGTTGACTTTGCGTTCGATTCCTTATATACTCTTTACAAGGTAAGGTATTTGTCCTATGCGAGTTCCACCCGCCAAGAATTCGATGTTCGATTGCTGAGAGGCACGCGTGCGTACGCGTGCCTTTTTGTATCTTTTGGAAAAGGAGAAAAAAAACATGGACTATGGGATGATCGGCAAAATTCAGAAATCCAAGCGCTATGCTGAAGAACGATACCGTTTTCAGTTTAAAAAGTTCGAGCTTACTTTTGATGGCGATAACAACCCCCATGATGTTAAATTCGACAATGGGGTTTTCCAATGCGACTGTGAGTTTTTCCTTACCCACCAACGTTGTGGCCATACCATGGCGCTCGAGATCCTGCTCAAAGACATGATCCCTGAGCCCGCACAGGTATAAACCAAAAAATTGAATACGACCCCGCCGCCCCTCGCGAAACGAGGGGCGGTTTTGTTTTAGGGTAAAATACCCTGATGATGTTTAGATTATCAAGACGAGATTTCTTGAAGCTTAGTTCGTTGGCGTTAGGCGGGGTGGCGTTCTCACCGTTCCAACCCGATACGATCGACTTCGATGATAGCACTGTCGTACGCGTAGCAACCAATTCGGTCAGTGTTTATAGTGGGCCGAGCGATGAGAACAGGATTACCGGTACCTGGTTCCGCGATGAATTGGTGCATATATATGAAGAGGTCGTTGCGGAAGAGCCGAAATATAACCCGGTTTGGTATCGCGTTTGGGGCGGGTATATGCATCGCTCCCGCTTACAACGCGTCAAATTTCTGTATAACAAGCCACCGGAATATATTCCGGAGGGTACGCGCCACTTAGTGGAAGTGACCATTCCATTTACCCAGCCCTGGCGTTTGACAAAGACGTACGGTTGGCAGCCATTGAACATGCCTCCCAACTTGTCCACTAACCCGCCGATGTACTACGAATCCGTGCATTGGGTGGATGCTGTCGTGGATGGGCCAGACGGGGAACCCTGGTACCGCATCTTCGATGATTTGGATGGCGCGTATTACGTGAACGCATCCCATTTGCGCATCATCCAACCTGAAGAATTTGCGCCTATCAGCCCGGACGTGCCCAAGGAAAGCAAGCGCATCGAGGTCAATTTGACGACGCAAACCCTGGCCGCTTTGGAGTATGACAAGGTCGTTTTCCAAACCAAGATCGCGTCCGGAATCCCCGGTGGGCCCTCGGGTCCCAACCAGATTTCGACCACCACTCCTAACGGCGACTTTTACATTCAGGAGAAGATGCCTGCCAAACATATGGGTTTCAGCTACTATGGCTCAACGCCAGGCAATCTGTTGGCCGATGCGGATGGATACGTGCTCCCCGGCGTCTCGTGGACATGCTTCTTCACTGATGTGGGGCATGCCTTCCACGGTACGTACTGGCATGAAAACTTTGGCGTGCCGATGAGTCATGGTTGTGTCAATATGCGCTCGGAAGAAGCCAAATGGTTCTTCCGCTGGACACACCCGATCTTCGATCTGGCGGAGGGGAATATCTATAAGCGCGGCATGGGCACGCCGATCAAGATTTTCTA
>CAZLOC010000530.1:0-2776 GCA_964560935.1 uncultured Anaerolineaceae bacterium
TTTCATCAACCGCAATCCCGGCTCTGGGACCCGTCTCTGGTTGGACGGCGAACTTCAGCGTCTGGGCATCCCCCCTGAAAAAATCGACGGCTACGAGCGAGTCGTTAATACGCACACGGAATGCGCCCGCGCTATCGCCAGCGGGGGTGCCGATGCCGCACTGGGACTGCAAGCCTCCGCCCGCCAGTACAACCTAGACTTCATCCCGCTCTTCGAGGAGCGCTACGATCTCGTCTTGCCGCGCGAACAGGAAAACGCATTATCTCCGTTACTGGAACACATCCAAACTGCTGCATTCCGCCGCGACCTGAATACATTAACCGGCTACAACACATCCCACAGCGGTGAACAAATTGATCTCAGCTGAGGGTGTGTAAATCTTTGAGGACTGGAGAGATACATGAAACGAGGTAAATTTTTGATTCTCACAGGAGCCATATTGCTGATCCTGGCTTTTGGCTTCGCTGCCTGCGGCCCACAGGCCCCGATCACGCCCGTGGAAACAGCCGCGCCTGTGGAAACCCGGGCTCCCACCCTGCCTGCGCCTTCCGAAACTCCCGAGCCTGCTGCGCCCGTTCTGGAAATTGTCGGCCCAACAGAAACCCTATCCCTGACTATGACTGAATTGATGGCCCTACCTGCCACCGAAGGCTATGCAGGCATCAAGAGCAGCACCGGCAAGATCACGCCGCCTCTCCCCTTCAAAGGCGTGGCGCTCAAAGACCTGGCGGCGCTGGTTGGCGGCATGGACGAGACCACCGGTTTCAACGTGGTTGCCGAAGATGGCTACAGTATCACCTATTCGTACGACCAGATCAACAACGGGACCTTTGTCGCCTACGATCCGGCCACCGGCAACGAACTCAAGAACCCGGTCACGCTGATCCCCATTCTGGCCTATGAAATGGACGGCCAGCCGCTTGATCCCAAGCAGGACGGTACCCTGCGCCTGGCAATTGTCAGTGATACGCTGAACCAGGTCACCGACGGGCACTGGTCGGTCAAGTGGGTCAACAAGCTGGAAGCCAAGCAACTGGGCGCGGAATGGGTGTTGAAAGCCCACGGGGCCATCAAAGAAGACATCGATCGCGCCAGTGTCGAATCCTGCGGTGCGCCGCAGTGTCACGGTGCAAGCTGGACGGATGACAAAGCCCAGGAATGGGTCGGGGTGCCGCTCTGGCTGTTTGTCGGTGCGGTCGATGACGAGATCCCACACGAAGGCCCGGCCTTTAACTATGACCTGTCCCAAACTGGTTACAGCGTGGACGTGATCGCCGGCGATGGCTACACCGTCACGTTTGACTCTGTCCGCGTAGCGCGCAATGACAATATCATCCTGGCCTACAAAGTCAACGAGAATCCGCTGATCGACACCTACTTCCCGCTGCGCCTGGTTGGCTCAGACCTGGAGAAAAACGAAATGGCCGGTGGTGTTGTCGAACTCAAGCTTGGACTGGAACCGCTGCCTGCTACCCCGAAACCTGTAGCAACGGAAGAACCTGTCGCGCCTGCCACTGAGGTTGAGGGCAGCCTGGTCATCACTGGGCTGGTAGGCCAGCCGCTCGGTTTCATGGAAGCCGACCTGCGTGCCCTGAATGTGCTGCAAATCACCGCCGAACACCCGAAGTCCGGTTCTGCGGAGTTTGAGGGCGTCTCCCTGAATGCCTTGCTCGATATGGCCGGCGTACAGGATGACGCAACTACGCTGGTTGTAACAGCTGTAGATGGCTATGCTGCTGAAGTCAGCCTGGACGAAGTGCGCGCCTGCACCGACTGCCTGATAGGCTTCACCAACACTCTTGAAAAACTGAAGATGGTGATGCCCGGCTTTGACAGCGGCGCCTGGGTGAAGGATGTGGTCAATCTGGAAGTGAAGTAAGTATGATCACGGTGTGCGTCGCACCATGTTTAACGGGAATTTGCCGAGCTGCAACCAACCCCGATTAAACGGTTTCATCCCAATTGTCTGGTGCGACGCACCTGTGTGAAATCATGCAAAAGCCCCTTGCTTTCCTCCTGATCGTAGCCATCCTCGGGCTGGGACTCGGCGCGTGTAACGGCGGACAGACCCAGGTCTCCACCGAAGCGCCTGCGTCCGCCGAGAAAACTCCGCTGGTGGTGTTCGCCGCAGGCAGTCTCATCATCCCCTTCGCGGATTTGGAGCAGGCTTTCGAGGCGCGCTACCCGGACATTGATGCGCGGGCCGAGTATCACGGCAGTATCCAGGTCATGCGGCATGTGACCGAGCTGCACGAAGAGATCGACGTGGTCGCCACAGCGGACGCGGCATTGATCCCGATGCTGATGTATGCCAGCACTGCCTCGGAGACCGGGCAACCCTATGCCAACTGGTACATCCGCTTTGCCAGCAATCACCTGGCGCTGGCCTACACACCAGAGAGCCAGTACGCAGACGAGATCAACGCCGATAATTGGCCTGAGATTTTGGCAAGACCGGACGTAAAACTTGGCCTGTCGGACCCGCGTTTCGATGCCTCCGGCTACCGCACGCTGATGGCCTTCTCGCTAATGGAAAACACGCTCGGACGCTATAACCTGTTCGGGCCAGTCTTCGACGGGCAGTTCACTTTCCCGGTGACGATCTTCCACGATGACGATTTGACCACTATCACCGTGCCGGAGATTTTGGAAACCAGACAGGACGCCCACATCGTGCTGCGCGGCGGGAGCATCATGCTGATCGCCCTGCTCGAATCTGGCGACTTGGACTACGCCTTCGAGTACGAAAGCGTCATCCGCCAGCACGGGCTGGAGA
>CAZLOC010000531.1:0-2772 GCA_964560935.1 uncultured Anaerolineaceae bacterium
TTCCTGAGTACGCTCCCACACTACAACCCAGCCCAAAATGCAGCGTGTAGCTCGATCTACGATGGTGATGATGTAGATTCTGTTTTTTTATCACCAATAAATGTGAACAATTCGTCCATCTCCGCTTCTTTCACTGCTTGCGGAACGGGCGCATCCGGCAGGGCTTTTGCATGCTCGCTTACCCAAAGAGCAACCGTCCGGTGATGGACCTTCAGGTGGCGGGCAATTCTTCGAAAATTGCCTCCGTCAACATACATTTCTATCGCACGCTTACGCAGACTGGCTGAATATCCTTGCTCTTTGGGCTCTGGAGTGTACTTCCGATTGCAGTACATACAACGATACCTTTGCGAACCGAAATTCGTTCTTCCCGCTTTGTTTTGTCGTTTGGTCTGTTGGCAATGTGGACATTGTATCATTTCGCTATTTTAGCCCATTCTTTTAGCCACTCCCAAAAAGCTGGTATTGACTATATGATCGGCGGCTCAGTCGCTGTCTGGCCGTGGGGAGAGCCCAGGTCTACCCAGGATATCGATATCGTCATCCATCTGGGAATAGAGCAGATCAATGCGCTCTCCAAAGAGTTGGAAAAGATAGATATCTTTCTTCCTCCCGACATCATCATGGAAAACCTTTATGAAACCAGGATAGACCTTCCTCTAAACGCAATTCATGGAATGAGTGGGTACAAGGCAGAGATGTTTCTCCTGAGGGAAGATGATGAGCTTCGGGTGGCAGCCTTTCAACGCCAAGTCAAAGTTGACTTTGGCACTGAAATAGGAGATGTATTCATTCACAGCCCCGAGGATTTGATCATCTACAAGATGCTGTATTATTCCTTGAGCAAACAGACCAAGCACATTCGTGACATTGGTTCGATCATCAAAACTAGGGGCGATGAACTGGATTATGAATACATACAAAAGTGGGTTATAAAAAAACAACTGACTGCAATCTGGCAAGAAATTCGACTGGAACTCGATATGCAATAAACAGTATTTCACTTCACCTCTTTTTATGATAAGATAATCATGGTTATCATAATTACGATTGTCTTACAGGAATAATATTATGTTCGTCAACCGCGTCTCCGAACTCGCTTTGCTCGAAAAGCACTACAACTCTGGCCGCGCCGGGCTGTTCGTCTTATACGGACGACGGCGGGTGGGTAAAACAGAGTTACTGGCGCATTTCTGTGAAGGGAAGCGTCATGTCTTTTTTGTAGCCGACCAGGTACCCGAGCAAACCTTGCGCGCGAACCTCTCGAAGGCAGTGAACGATGTTGTTTTTGGCCCCGGCCAGGTTAGCGCAGTATACAATACCTGGGATGACCTGCTCACCACCCTGGCGCGTCAGTCGCAGGACGAACGGCTGGTCGTCGTTTTAGACGAGTTTCCCTACCTGGTTGCGGCCTATCCCCCGCTTGCATCGATCCTGCAGCGTTTCTGGGACCAGTTCCTCAAGAGCAGCCAGATCATGCTGATCCTGAACGGTTCCTATATTGGCATGATGGAAGAGACCGTCCTGGGGTACAAGGCTCCCCTGTATGGACGGCGAACGGCCCAGTATCTGCTCGAGCCGCTCGACTTTTTCGACGCGCAGTCCTTTTTCTCGTCCTACTCCCCCGAGGACCGATTGCGCGCCTACGCCGTATACGGCGGCACGCCAGCGTATTTGCGAACCATTCAACTGGAGCTGTCACTGGAAGCCAATATTTTAGGAGGCATCCTAGAACGTGGCTCCGTACTCTATGATGAAGTACGGTTCGTTCTCCAGCAGGAACTACGCGAACCGCGCAATTATTTTGCCGTATTACAGGCCATCTCTTCCGGGAACACCCGACAAAATGAAATCAAACAGGCGACCGGGTTGGAAAATATCGCACCTTATCTGGACACCCTCCAACAATTGCACCTGGTCGAACGGCTCGTCCCTGTCACCGAAACCCAGCCACACAAAAGCCGCCGCGGGTTGTACCGCTTGAAGGACAACTTCCTGCGCTTCTGGTTTCGTTTTGTTCTGCCCAATCGTTCACAACTGGAACGCGGCGCAAAGGAAATGGTTTTTGAGACGGCCATCCGCCCGGAAATGGACCATTGCGCTGCGGCAATCTTCGAGCAGGTATGCCAGCAATATTTCTGGCGCGCAGGTCTGAAAGGAAATCTCTCTTTCATGCCTGAACAAATAGGAGGCTGGTGGCAGGCCAACCAGGAAGTAGATCTAGTCCTACTGGGAGACAAACAGATCATGTTGGTTGAGTGCAAGTGGAGCAGCCGGCCGGTCGGACCGGATATCTTGGAAAATTTGAAAAGCAAAACTACCGCCATACAAAAGGAAGTCGGCGAGCAGCACGTTTTGTATGGCCTGTGCTCCCGCTCTGGTTTTACTGATCAATTGACCGCACATATTCAGAGCAGGGATGATGTGCATTTGTACGACTGGGAGAACATGTCAACCCCTGGCGAACTTTAGGTTAGATCTTTGATTCCCTTCCTGCAATCTCCAAAATCGTTTTCCAGCGCTCCTTCGATGAACCTTACTTCAAATGCTTCGTGTATAATCTAATCGAAAGTCAAGATAAAACCAGACTGGATAAAAAATGAACTATGAAAGATCCAAACGAATATAACGTCCGTGCTGTTGAACGAGCTCTTCAAATCATGGGTTGCTTTGATGACGAACACCCAGAAATGGGCATATCCGAAATTGCACAAGTAGTTGGTCTTCACAAAGCTACGGCTTACAGGATTGTGACCACCCTGGTGAATTATG
>CAZLOC010000532.1:0-2768 GCA_964560935.1 uncultured Anaerolineaceae bacterium
CAAGGAATTTGCCAAGGAGTTAACAACAGAGGTACTGCTAAGGCTATAATCAATACATAAAAAAGCCCGCATAAAAAATGCCGGATGGCGATGCAGCGTTATTTGCACACGCGGAGTTTTGAATGACTATCCGGGGTAGAACGCAAGACCCAAGCAGCCGCTTCGGAAGAAGCACGCCCGCGAATTCTGCGCGGTGTTGGCAACGAAGTAAGAAAATCTAAACAGTGCTTCGCAGGGATTTGGCTAAATGCTGAATGACATGCAGATGCCCACTTACCTCCGGTGAAGGTAAGTGGCCCCTTCGGATTTCCCCAGCCGAAGAGAAATTTGTGCTAATGATTTCGCAATACTCGTTCACATGCTCTGGTTGGGTGATGGCCATGGATATCGTTACAACTCACGGATTGCCAGAAAAATGACGCTGCGGCTGAAATCATGCTGAATTGGCTCAAAAAAGTGGCCGGTCAACAGGGTCAGAAAGAACCGGAAACTGCTGCGAAGGTAAGCCAGTGGGTAATGGCTGGATTTGCAAACCTTAAATCCGGAAATACAGAAGTCGCGCGTGAACTGTTTGAAAAGGTATTAAAGGTACAGCCCGATCACGCTGATGCCCTTTACTTGTCAGGCGTGCTGCTGCACGGCAAGGGACGGAACGAAGAGGCAGCTACCTTCATTTCCCGTGCTATAGCCAGTGATAACAGCATAGCGGCTTTCCACATTACGCTGGGTGCTGTCCTTAGAGAACAGAAGAAGCTGGAGGAAGCCCAGGCATGTTTCCTCCGGGCTATCGCGCTGGATCCTGACGATGAGGAATCCCGGACTGGCCTGGCTTTGCTTCTCAATGAGGCAGGGAAACAAGAAGAGGCGCTCGTGCACTTGCGTCACGCCCTTCGCCTGGCCCCGAACAAAGCCGATGCGCATTGCAACCTGGGAATAGTGCTCCGGTCTCTGGGCAGAGACGATGAGGCCGAGAAATGTTATCGCGACGCCCTGTCGTTGGACCCGGGAAAAGCCGTGGCAGGAAACAATCTGGGCGCCTTGCTATACGCCCACGGCAAGGTCAATGACGCAATCGAGTGTTACCGGCGAACATTAGACAGGACGCCAGGCCATTCCCAGTCGTGGGTCAACCTGGGGATTGCACTTCAGGCTGCCCGCAAGGTGGATGAAGCCGAGTCGTGCTTGTTACGCGCCATCCGTTTAGATCCGCAGAATTTCGATGCACACAGCAGGCTGGCCGTTGCTATGCGTGAGCAAGGGCGGCTAAAAGAATCCATGGCGCATAGCGAGCGTGCGCTGGCCATCCATGACAGCGTTAGTGAGCGTGTTCGGCTGGCCACTCTGCTCCCGGTTATCCCGCATTCGGCGGACGAAGTTAATGAATGGCGCAGGCACTTCGATGAAAGCATTAGCGAATTGTTGAAAATGGAAGGCGCGCTGAAGGATCCCTTTGTCGAGGTCGGCGTAAGTAATTTCAATCTGGCATATCAGCCAGAGTGCGACCGGATGCTGCAGGAAAAGGCTGCACGTCTTTATTCGAGGCTGTGTCCTGCCTTGCTCTATTCTGCCCCCCACTGCAATCGCCGAATTCCGCCAAACGACGGGCGCATCAAAATCGGATTTATTTCCAGATTCATGTACAACCATAGTATCGGCAGAACCAGCGGTGGCCTTCTCGCCAGGATGGCACGGGACCGATTCCAGGTGACTGCTTTGTTCGTTCCGCCCTTAATAGATGATCAGGTTTCCAAATTCATTCGTGACAGTGTGGAACAGCACCTGGTATTGCCCAACACACTGGAGGCGGCACGCAAGAAAATATCGGAACTGGAACTGGATATTTTGTTTTATCAGGATATCGGAATGGATGCGTTTACTTACTTTTTGGCTTTTTCACGTCTTGCGCCGGTGCAGTGCGTTTCGTTCGGTCACCCGGATACTACCGGTATTCCCAACATGGACTACTGGGTATCTAGTGACAATTTTGAGCCAGAGGGCGCATCTGAACACTACAGCGAACAGCTTTTTCTATTACGAAACGTCGGAACGCTGGCGTACTATTATCGCCCCGCCCTGGCGCAACCGGGAAAGACACGAAGCGATTTCGGACTGTCCACGGAAAAGAATCTATATTTATGTCCGCAGTCCCTATTCAAATTGCATCCTGATTTTGACGTGATCCTCGCAAACATATTGCGCCACGATCCTTCGGGCGAGGTTGTTCTGATTGAAGCACGCACCAAGGCCTGGGGGGAGATCCTGCGCAGGCGTTTCCAGGAAGTAATCCCGGACGTTGCCCAGAGAATTCGTTTCTTGCCCGGAATGAATCAAGCGGACTTCCTGGCGTTGATTGCGGCATGTGATGTCATGCTGGACACAATTTACTTCAATGGAATGAATACCAGCCTGGAAGCGTTTGCCGTCGGAACACCGGTGGTGACTATGCCGACGACCCTGCAGCGCGGACGTCATACATATGGCATGTACAAGAGAATGGACTTGAACGAATGCATCGCATCGAGCCCCGATGATTATGTCAGCATCTCAGTCAGGCTTGGTACCGAGCGAGAATACCGGGAACAGGTGAAATCAAGAATTTTGTCTCGCAGCATGGTTTTGTATGAGGACCCTGAGGTAGTGCGCGAATTTGAGCGTTTTTTCACAGAAGCTCACGGTCACGCAAGTGCCAGATTGCAGTAGGGCGAAATGGGGACAAACGCGCGGTAAAGGGGACGGTGGTAAAGGGGACGGAGGGATTAAACTTTAAT
>CAZLOC010000533.1:0-2765 GCA_964560935.1 uncultured Anaerolineaceae bacterium
TTTTACTCAAAGAGCAACCGCGCCACGGCTACACCCTGCTGGTCGATTTAGTATCATTGAATATGACCACTATGCATCCCAGTGTCGTCTACCGAACACTACGCGAGATGGAAGGGTTGGAATGGATCGAATCGGATTGGGATACCAACCAAACCCAGGGCCCGCCCAGAAGAACCTATCGTTTAACGGTTCAAGGTGAAGAAGCATTGCAGAACTGGCGGCATGAACTGGGAAAAACCCAAGAGTTGATTTCTGATTTGCTGCAAAGAATCAAAAAATAAGAAAGGAGATATTCTATGCCTACAAAAGATGGAACTGGACCAAAAGGTAAGGGATCTCGCACCGGTCGAGGAAAGGGAAAATGTACACCAACTAAGGTAAAAATCACTAAAACTTCAACCCCTGAAGCCACTAAGACGTCTGGCAGCGGTTGACGTTTGTGAAATGCTAACGTCGTTCGCTATTTTAGACGCATCTATTTCTATCGTGAAACGGGAAATGATTGTGGGGTTGCTAAATCGGATCAAATTATAAAAAAAGAAGGAGTTTATTATGCCTGCAAGGGATGGAACCGGCCCTTTTGGCCAGGGATCGCGCACCGGTCGAGGAATGGGAAATTGCGCATCATCCAGGGCGACTACAAACCAACCCTCGATCATGGGATCGAATAAGCCGTTTAGCTGGGGCGGTCGGTTGTGGGGTGCCACGGTCGGTCGCTTATTTAGGCGCAGACGCGCCAATCGGAAGAATCAAAATTAATAGAATTCAAAGGAGAATAATATGCCTGGAAGAGATAGAACCGGACCGCTTGGAACAGGTCCAATTGGAAGGGGTATGGGACCTTGTGGAGGTGGTTTAGCCTTTCAACGAGGTGGTGGCTGGGGAATGGGAAGAGGGTTGTGGCGGGGTGGCGGCTTTGGTTGGTGTTCGACCCCTATAGTATCTGCGAATGAAGAGAAGACCTTCCTGGAAGAACGGAAAAACTGGCTGAAGGCTCAAATTGAGGCTGTAGAGAAGCAGTTAGAGAACCTTGTTAAACCTGAGGAATAAATCGCCAAGAAAATATAGGGAATCGCCTCATATCCTCTCCGGGGCAATTTTACTCCGGAGAGAATTGGCGAAGATCTTCATTCTATGGTTAGATTTCTATAAATGTTTTAGGGATTTGAGCGTTTATAAATCGACGGCGGATTGGCATTCATTGGCGTGAATGTTATCTTGTTTGCGCTCAATCTGACCATGGCCATTTATTCAAACAGCCTGGCCTTAAAAGCTGAGACTACTCAGATGAAGAGGAAAAGGAGGCGTTCATTCACGTTCCTTTTCTTCTTTGCTATGATCGGGCAACGCCATCTTGGCCATCGTGCCACCGTCTACAACCAGCACATGCCCGATCATATAATCGCTGTCTTCAGAAGCCAGGTATACGCACGCTTTGGCAATGTCACTCGTCTTTCCCATCCGTTGGTAGGGAATCGTTTTTCCGATGGCTATCGGATCAAAGTGCGGGATTTCCTTGTAAAAGCTCTCTACCTCAGTCCAGCCAGGGCAAATGGCATTGACCCGGATACCCTCGGGGGCAAGCTCAACCGCGATCTGTCGCGTCCAGGCCCAGATAGCCCCTTTTGTCCCGGCATATACTGAGAAACCAGGCAGGCTGGATTCGGCATGACTGGACGTTGTATTGATAATGACACCCTTCTGTCCCTTTTCCAGCATGTGCTTTACAGCGCGTTGAGCGCAGAAAAATTGGCCCTTTATGTTAACGCGGTACAGAAAGTCAAAGTATTCCGGGGTAACCGAAGTGAAATCACACGATTGACTGATGCCGGCGTTATTCATGAGAATGTCCAACCCGCCCAAGAAATCTATTCCCTTTTCTACCAAATCTAAGCAGGCCTCGACCTCGCTCAAGTCAGCCTGGAAAGCTACGGCTCGCTGGCCCATGGCTTGAATTTCCTCTACAGCGCTTTGCGCGCCTTTTCTACTTCGAGAGTAGTGAAGGACAACATCAGCGCCCTCACGGGCAAATTCCAGGGCAATCTCCCGTCCGATGCCGGTTCCTGATCCTGTAACCAGAGCGCGTTTACTTGCTAATTTCCCGTTGCCTGTCATATCCCTTGAACTCCTGTTCTCTCATTCTCAAATCCTTGATTACCAATCGGCGACAGAACCATCCTCATGCCACAATCGCGGCGTCTCCCAGGAACCATCATAGAGCTTGTCGGCTAATGCCTCTTCATCCAGTTCAATCCCCAGGCCCGGTTTCGTGGGGAGAGCAATATAACCGTCTGTAATCTGAAATGGTTCCTTGAGATAACCTTCGCCCAAGGTCATATGTTCCTGTGCGAGGAAGTTGGGTGTGCATGCGTCCAACTGCAGGCATGCGGCCAGAGCAATTGGCCCCAGTGGGCAATGGGGTGCTATGGCTGCATAATAACATTCAGCCATGGCCGCGATCTTTTTGCACTCAAGAATACCGCCTGCATGTGACAGGTCTGGCTGAAGGATGGTGGCTGCCTGTTTTTCCAGCACTTCCCGAAAGCCCCATTTTGTGAACAGCCGTTCCCCGGTAGCGATGGGAATACTGGTGCTCCGCGCTACGGTCGCCAGCGCGTCAATATTCTCTGGCGGCACAGGTTCTTCGATGAACATAGGCTGGTAAGGCTCCAGCGCTTTCGCCAGCCGAATCGCCATCGCCGGGCTCACGCGCGCATGAAAGTCGATCCCGAGATCCACGTTCATTCCGATCGCCTCACGCAGCT
>CAZLOC010000534.1:0-2761 GCA_964560935.1 uncultured Anaerolineaceae bacterium
GACAAGCAGAACAAACAGACGCGCTTTCGGACGCGTCTGTTTGGTTTTTTATTGTTAAGTAATTGAAGGGTATTGTATCGAGGTAGGATAGGTAAAATTATGAGAAACAGTCGATAAATGAAATATCCCAACATTAGAAAATCTTCATCTTCTAATTTAATCCTGTTCGTTGGGAATAAAATATATAGCGTAAAAACATGATGAAAACAACACATCGGTCATTAAAGTATTTTTGGACACTATTACTCCTTATCGGGGCTTTGGGAGTATTGTTTGGTGTCCAATCGGTTTCCGCCTATCATTCTTCGTATGAAGGCCGCCAGACGTCAAATCGCGAAAATCAATGCTTCGTTTCACCAGGGCAAACGGTTATCAAGTGGAAGAGTACCTATCAGGCGCGTTGCAGGCTGTCGGTCGGCGGAATTTGTATTTGGCCAATTCCTCACAAACACACTACGTATAAAGTGACTGTGAATGATGGTATCCCACTACGAACCAGACGCGGCAGCGTCATCCCGGCCATCGACGGGGACGAAAAGAGAGGCTGGCTAACCTATGATTCGCATTCCTGGAATGCGCTCGAAAATGACCCCTACAGAAAGGATTTATACACCGATTTCGAGCCTGTTGCCCCGAATGAATACGTTGTGATGGTTGAGACGCGCTACAGATTGTTTTCGGATGTGGATTCGACCCTTGGGATCTGCATCCAGCAACAATAGGTCTACTCCCCAGCAATCCATCCGAACTCCTCCTGAACCCTACCCAAGCCGCGGACAATCTCTCACCGTCCGCGGCTGTATTTACGTCCAGCGGTATGTTTTCACGCTACCCCTTTGGGACGGCGCGTAACTTATGAGTATCCGGCCGGTTAAGTCAGGCTGAAAATTGCCATAACTTTACTCTAATTATTGCTTTCCTAATGGTGTTGGCTTATAATTCTGCGCATATAATAACAAATTTGGTATACTTTATCCAATATAGTGGTTCAGGAGGAAAGAGTGGAATCATTGAACGTGTATATTCCTGTCGATCGACGGGTGGCTTTAAGCAAAGGGCAAACATTGCCAGACAGGACCAACGGGGCGGTCTTGTTTGCCGACATATCCAGGTTCACCGCCATCGCTGAAATGCTCTCCCAAAAACTGGGTCCGCAGCGCGGCGCGGAAGAGATCACGCACCAACTGAATAGCATATACGGGGTTTTAATTGCCCAGGTTCATAAATATATGGGCAGCGTGATCAGTTTCAGCGGCGATGCAATCACCTGCTGGTTCGATGGCGACGATGGCCGCCGGGGTGGGACTTGTGCGCTGGCTATGCAGCAGGCCATGGGACAATTCCAGTCCGTCCAAACGCTCGCTGACAACGAGGTGGCAATCGGGATCAAATCGGGGGTGACTGCAGGTCCTGCCCGTCGCTTTCTGGTTGGCGACCCGCATATTCGGGCGATTGAAACCCTGGCGGGTAGCCTTCTGGATCGCGTGGAAAGCGCCGAAAAACTTGCCAGGCAAGGGGAGACGGTGCTTGGAGCGGAGATCATCCAAAATCTACATATGGAGGGGGATGTACTCGAATGGCGTACGGGAAAGGATGGGAACCGGTTTGCTATCGTTTCAAGCATTAAAGAACCTGCGCCTGAAAAGCACTGGGAAGACATCCCCGTCATCCCCGCAGAACAGGCGCGTGCTTGGGTCTTACCGGCGATCTACGAACGCTTGAACAGCGGCGCCGGGGAGTTCCTGGCAGAGCTGCGCCCGGTGGTTGCGTTGTTCCTTAAATTTACAGGGATTAACTATGAAGATGACAACGCGGGCGACCAGTTGGACCGGTACATTCGCTGGGTACAGGCTGTGCTGGCCCGCTTCGAAGGAAACCTGTTGGAGTTGATCATCGGGGATAAAGGCAGCCACATCTACGCGGCCTTCGGCGCGCCGCAAGCATACGAGGACGATGTGATCCGCGCGGCGGGCGCCGCCCTCGAACTGCTCAAAATCCCGACTGAATTGGATTACATTCCCCCGCCCCAGATCGGACTCAGCCTGGGGCAGATGCGAACAGGCAGTTATGGCAGTCAGACGCGCCGTTCGTATGCGGCGCAGGGTTCGCAGGTGAACCTGGCGGCCCGCTTGATGTCCAGGGCGGAGCCGGGTCAAATCCTGGCCAGTCAGGTCCTGGCGGAGGCTGCCAGACTCGAGTATGAATTCGAACACCTGGGGACTGCACCGCTCAAGGGGATGACCCGGCCCATCCCGATCTTTGCTCTGCGCGGGCAAATCCGCCAGCAGGCTGCGGAAGAAATCCTGCACAAACATACCCAATCCGCCATCTTTGGCCGCCAAAAAGAAAGGGAGTATTTATCCCAGCAATTGGAAGCCTTGCGCAGCGGAGATGACTTACCCCAGATATTTATTCAAGGCGAGGCCGGGATCGGAAAATCCCGCCTGGCGGCCGACCTGGTGGAGGTTGCCAGGGCAGGCGGGACGCCCTGCTGGGTCGGCGTAGGGGACGCCATCGAGAAATCGACTCCTTACCACGCCTGGCGCTCTGTCTTTGCCCGCTTTTTCGACCTGGAGGCTTTTAGCGAGAACGCCACTACAGAAGAAGTGGAAGCTGCACGGCAGAAAATCGCTTCGCAGCTGGAAAAGGTGGACCCGGCATTGGCATCCCTGGCTCCCCTTTTGAATGTCGTCCTGCCGTTCCACTTCCCCGATAACGAAACGACCTCCCAGATGAGCGGCGAGGTCCGCGCCAACCAGAC
>CAZLOC010000535.1:0-2760 GCA_964560935.1 uncultured Anaerolineaceae bacterium
TCCGTCCAGCCAATAGGCGATCCAGCCACGCGGGTTCGGAAAACCAAGCTTAATCGCGCCGGATTCCATTTCAGCGCGCACAAAGATATAGCGGTTGCCCCACTGAATGTGTTCGGCTTTGATGTCGGTATAGGGCCACACAGCTAGCGAACGATTGGCCAACACGCCTGTATCTTGGGTCCATTGTGGAAGGATGGCGATACCGCCTCGCCTGAGCTGCGTAATCGCCCAGGGCGCACACTCCACCGGCCAGAGCCCGCGATTGGTCAGGGTATGCCGAATAATGACTTTGGAACTGTCATCCGGCAGGGATATGTGCATGGACTTTTCGATCCCTGTCTGGACTTCAACCTGCTGGCTGACCTTCACACCATTCTCCGCCGGGACGATTTCCACTGGCTGGTCATCGGGGATATATGTCCGCGCAGGATCTTCAGGAGCATGCCAAAGCCTGTGACCACCATAAAAGTGGAATTTGCCTGTTCCAGGACAATCCAAGGTTTCATACTGGAGTTCTGCAAACAGGTTTTCGCCGCCTGGGATGCGCAGCGAGATGACGCGCGGTCCTACGGACCTCGTGACCATCAAGGATAAGGACGAATTTTCAAGGACTACGCAATCAAAACCGAGAAATTGAGTTGTTCGCATGGATTCCCTTTCGAAAAAAGTTATTGGAAGGTGTACTTCCTTTCATAAATGCTTCCTTGTCCACGCTCATGCGTTGCCGAGTAACTTGAGCGATCTGGTGGCGGGCCAACACTTCAAAATTTGGACTTCTCTCGAATAACGTGTCTTATGTGACATTGTAATATCAGAATCCATGCTCTTCAGCTGGACTGCCAAAGAGCATGGAGGCCATTATCCCGGAAAACGTATACGAAGGGACAATCCCCGGTGAAACTGGATGGTCGTTACCCCGCCCGTTTACGCAGGTATGTATGCATAATCACCGAGAGCACGATGATCAATCCATAGATCAATTGGGTCCAGAAACCGGTCAAGCCAATAGCCACGGTGGCGGCTTCAATCGCGCCAATGATGAAAGCCCCGAGGAAGGTCCCCAGAATTGTGCCGACGCCGCCGAAGACGGACGTGCCACCCAGGAAGACGGAGGCCAGGGTGCGCAGGAGTAACCCTTCGCCCACGCTGGGCCAGAAATAAGCGACGTGAAAACTGGAAACCACGCCGGCAAAGGCCGAAACCAGGCCTACCAGCATAAAGGCCTGGATACGGGTACGCCCGGTGTTGACGCCCATCAGTTGGGCGCTTTGGGCGTTGTCACCGATTAAATAGATATGCGCCCCAAATTTATGGCGGTTAAGCAGCACCCAGCCGAGGATCGCTATGACGATCAGCCAAATCATCTGCATAGGAAAGTAACCGCCGATTTTGCCAACCAGCACAGGATATAAAAATGATTCTTTGATAAAACTCAAAGTGTAATTCGCGCCTTGCGTTAGAACCAACACTGCCCCACGCCAGAAGAACTGCGTGCCGATGGTAGCAACCAGCGAAGGAATGCCAAATTTGACGACGATCATACCGTTAAGCCAACCGATGATGGCTCCAGCTAGCAAGGCAGCGATAAAAGCCAACAAAACCCTTATGGATACATTATCGATGGTTGCCGTGGTATTGTATACAAATGAGAATGCCACCATGCCCATGGCCATGATGGATGGGAAAGAGAGGTCCATTTCGCCAGCGATGACCACCATCGTAAGCGGTATGGCCATGATGGCGAAAAAAGGAATGGTGGACATGAAGGCAAAGTAGATTCGAGACGACAGAAAAGTTGAGGGGGCTAAACCGATAAAGACGAGCCATAAGCCAAAGAAGACTCCCAGAATACCGAGCTGGGCGCCATTGGTGCGAATAAATTTTCCGAGGCTGAATGTCTCTTTATAGGGCTGGCTGGCCTCGGAAGTGATTCCCTTAGTTTGAGAAGTCATTGCATCCTTCTTTCTCAGTCGAAGCTGCCGGTTTCTGCAACCTGGATCATTTTTTCCATTAATGTTTCCAGAGAAATATCCTTGGGCAAAAATTGACCGGCTACCCGGCCGCGGTCAATGACCACCACCCGGTCAGCGACATTGTAAACATGCAAGATATTGTGGTCGATAAAAATGGCCGATTTGCCAGCTTTTTTGATGTTAGTCACAAAATTCGTCAGTTTGGCGGTTTCTTTGAGGGATAGGCCCATGGTGGGCTCATCCAGGATGATGATCTCAGCGTCGAAATAAAGAGCACGCACAATGGCAACACCCTGCTTTTCACCGCCAGAAAAGGTGCCAACTCGTGAATTCGGGTTCACGGCTGAGGAAGTAAAACCCATAGATTGATTCATCAACTGGTAGGTTTCTTGTTTCATCCGGTTTACATCAAGCAACCCCCATTGGTTTCTGAGTTCACGCCCCAGAAAGATATTGCGCCATAAGGTTTGCAATTCAGCCAGGGCGCGTTCTTGATAAACCGTTTCAACACCTAACCTTCGAGCCTTAGGGACAGTCAGATGGTCTACTTTTTGACCATTGAAATAGATTTCTCCTGACGTAGGCTGGTAATAACCGGTGATGATCTTGATAAGGGTGGATTTTCCAGCGCCGTTATCACCCAACAGGCCGACGACTTCATTCTGATCCAACTGGAAGTTGATGTTTTCAAGCGCTCGGACCTCTCCAAAGGATTTGGATACGTTCCTGAGTTCCAGGCGATAGTCCATATGATTACTCCATTCGAACGTTTGATGAAATTGGCAAT
>CAZLOC010000536.1:0-2756 GCA_964560935.1 uncultured Anaerolineaceae bacterium
GGGGTGTGGGGTGTTGTGGACGGGCGTAGCCCGTCCACAACACCCCACTTCCCCCCTTTTTTGGGAAGGTACGTCAAAAGACATTGATTAATCCTGTTCACTCGACCGGTTAAAAACCACATGTTCTCCAGGGAGATTCGAGATCAGTTGGCGCTAATTTTCTTCTTGACTTTCGTAATACTGATACTATACTGTGGATAGGAATAAACACCGGATATAGATTTAAGTATCCATGATATTACTATCCAGGGAGGGATGACGGCATGAGCGAAGTTCGTTCTACTTCAGGGGACAAGATCAGGGTGCTTATCGTGGATGACCACGCCATGGTGCGCCAGGGTCTGCGGACGTTTTTGGAATTGCAGGACACCTCTACTTTGCCTATCGAAGTGACGGGGGAGGCCGCCAACGGTAACGAGGCAGTGGAACTGGCGCGTCGCACCCAGCCGGATATTGTTCTGCTCGATCTGGTCATGCCTGAAATGAACGGCATCCAGGCTACGCCCAAAATCATCGCATGCAGTCCGCGTTCGCGCGTCATCATACTGACCAGTTTCGGCGAAGAGGATAATGTTCTACCCGCCATTCGTGCGGGCGCACATGGATATTTGCTCAAGGACATTCCGCCGAACGAACTGGTTCATGCAGTGCGCGAAGCCTATCTTGGCAAAGTGCAGTTGCATCCCGATGTCGCCAAAAAACTGATGTCAGCCGTAGCGGCGAAGGAAGAGCCAACCAGCAGCCAGAGTGCAGCCGCTTCCGAGGCCGGATTGACCGGGCGGGAGCAGGAAATCCTGCAACTGATCGCTGAGGGGATGAATAACCGTGGGATCGCTGAGAAATTGTTCATCAGCGAGAAGACCGTCAAGACACACGTCAGCAATATCCTTGGAAAACTGGGATTGGCAGACCGCACGCAGGCCGCCATCTATGCTTTGAGGCACGGTTCAGCCACGGACAAAAACTGATGCGCACGATTGGTGTGTATTTGATCTTCGCCGCGGTCGTCTTGCGCGGTGTGGTGGTTACCATGGACGCGCCGTACTTCACTGAAGTGCTTGGATTGCTTGCGGTGTATGGTTTGCTCTTGTTTGCTGAAACGAGGATCATCCATCGCAAGATTTCATTCCAATACAGGTACGCACAACTGGTATACCTGCTCCTACAATCCACCATCGTCATCGGGTTGTTGATCGTCTCCGAGTACGAGGATTTTTTCGCCAACCTGTTCGTACCGCTCAGCCTCGATGCAGTCGCCTTCTACGGCAGGCGTATCGGATTTCTGTATATCGCGGTCTTTTCGCTGGCTCTCACTGGTGCGCTCTTATTTTCGGATGAAGGTCTGCTCTACGGTTTGGCGATGGGTGGCTTGTACAGTGGAATGTGCTTCCTCTTTGGTGGTTATGCCAGTCAGGTGCAAAAAGCCGAAGCCGCGCACGAACAGAACCGACGTACAATCGATGAATTGCAGGCGGCGCACCGTCAACTCCAGGGCTACGCGGACCAAGTGGCAAACCTTGCAGTAGAACACGAACGCAACCGCCTGGCGCGCGACCTGCACGACTCGGTCACGCAGACGGTATTCAGCATGAACCTGGCTGCGCAGTCTGCGCGCCTGTTATTGGATAAGGAACCGCCCTTCGACAGGCTCAGGACAACGCCTCGTGCCTCGGGACAGTTGCTCCGCCTCGAGGAACTGGCGGCCAATGCCCTGCGCGAGATCCAATCCCTCGTTTCGCAATTGCGCCCGCGCTCGATAGTGGAAGAAGGCCTGCCAAGCGCCTTGCGCCGCTTGGCCGACGAGTATCAGGCGCGGGATGATTTGCAAGTCTCGCTGGAAGTGCGCGGCGAGAGGGCGTTATCCGAGGCTGTAGCCACAGGACTGTATGCCATCGCTCACGAGGCATTGACCAATGTGGTCAAACACAGCGGGGTGCGTGAGGCGATTATCCGTTTGAATCTGGGCGCTGGCGATTCTTGTCTTGAAATCGAGGATCACGGTCTCGGCTTTGACCCGGGAGCGAATTTGAATCAACGCGGGCATCTCGGGCTGGCGGGTATGACCGAGCGGGCGCGTGAGATCGGATGGAGCCTGTCGGTCGACTCGCGACAGGGCCAGGGTACGCGTATTCTCGTGACGGAACAGCCGCCAGGAGGCGTCGTCCTGAGCCGAAGCGCTGAGCCTGACGAAGCGGCGTCGAAGGATCCAGCATGAAGCGGGCGGAACAGGCGCGCGGTTATCAGGGCGGTTACCTGATCGGCTTCATCATAATTGGTGTGGTCGCGTTGCGCAATGCTATCTCGTTTCAAGGCGAACCGGCTTTGTTCTTCATGGTTTCGCTGCTCGCGGCGTACGCCCTGTTGTACACTACAGAACCCTGGCTCTCGATCCGTCTGAGGCGATATGAATTTTTTTACTTTCCAACGCAGACAATCATTGTGCTAGTGCTGGCCAACCTGCGCCCGTTCACAGATATGTCCTGCCCCCTTTATGTGCCGCTTTGCATACAGGTATTGCGCGCATTTTCGCGGCGGGCGGCGTCGATCTGGTTGACTTTCTACGTCGTCCTGCTGATAGTCACGCTCTTGCTCGGAATGGGCTGGCTGGCAGGATTGGCGCTCATCCTGCTCTACCTCGCCGTCTGCGCTTTTCTGATCTCGTACGACTTTCTCTATTCACGGACGCAGGCCGACCAGGCCGAAAGCCAGCGCCTGCTTGTCGATTTGCAGTCTGCCCACCAAAAATTGCAGGAATA
>CAZLOC010000537.1:0-2749 GCA_964560935.1 uncultured Anaerolineaceae bacterium
ATTTTGGCGGGATGGTTTTTAGCGGCGGGGCTGTCACCTGTCCGGTGGACGACCCCATGCCTTTGGCTGCGGCTGAAATTGAATTAGGAACCCTCCATCCAGAATATTATGCCAGAGGCCCAGAGGGCATTATCCTGTTCATCGCTGGCAAGATAGGAGATCAAGGGCCGGGAGCAGGCTGTGACGGACCAGTAGCGAAGATCGCGCGAGATTTTCGCATTTACATTCAGGATGAGTTGCCAGTCACTCTCGTGGATTTCAAAGCGGGCTTTGAAGACACGGCTCGTGGCGTGCTCACCAGCCTGGACTCGGCGATTGTCGTTGTGGATCCCACTGTTGCTTCGGTGGAGTTAGCGGCAAATATGAAGCATATGGTAGAGCAGATCAAGGCGGATGTATTACCTGCAACCGCTCATTTGGAAAACCCTGAACTGATTGCCTGGGCAAATAAGATTTTCATCGAAGCTTACATCCAGGATATCTGGTTTGTGCTGAACCGTGTTCAAGGCGCGGAGGAAGAAGAATACTTGCGTCAGAGATTGGAAGAGAAGGAGATCGAACCTGTTGGTGTTATCTACCAGTCACCTTCCATTTCCCTTTCCTGGCTGAAAGGGTTGCCCATAAGGTCGGAAGGTGCGTTGATAGAGGTCCAGAAAATCCTGGACAGGTTGGAAAATGCAGGCCAGGTAGTAAGGGAAAGAGGATAAGTAAGATGGCGGTCCGTGAGATTCTGGTTTATCCGCAACATAAAGCGGAACTGCGCCGACGAAGCGAGCCAATTTCGGGATTCGGGCGGCAAGTCCGGCGGCTGATCCGAGACTTGAAAGACACCTTGCAAGCCGACCCAGATGGGGTTGGCCTGGCTGCCCCGCAGATCAATGTGCACCTGCGCGTGGTGATTGTTTGTTTGGGTAACGAAATAGACGGCAAGTGGCGGGCCGGCTCTCCAATAGTATTGGTCAATCCGCAGGTCGTCGAGGCGGGCGATGAGCGCAAAGACTTCGATGGCTGCTTGAGCTTCCCTGGCCTGTATGGCGAGACAAAGCGCCCGCATTCCCTGCGCGTCACCGGCCTGGACGAGGAAGGCCAATCCTTCGACCTGGCTTTCGAGGGTTTCAATGCCGTTTTGGTACATCACGAGATCGACCATCTGGACGGCATGCTTTTCATTGATCGTATCGAGAAATTGGAAGACTTGTACCGACTATCTGTAAATGAGAATGGGGAACTTGTGCGCATACAGGTGTCTAGTGATTTGAAGTGAGACGGTGATTTGAAGGAGGAAGTATGACAAGTTAACTTGTTGACATCGATATAAAAATTAGATGCTGAGCAAATGAGTTGAAGCTTGAAGAATGGCAGCTGATGAGTCCGGGCATGCCCGAGAGTTGCGTCGGATATTGAAAGGGATTTAGCCTAAAAGCAGGTCGGAAGATGAACGGAACATCGGGGCCGGGTGACTGCTTGCTCTGTCCCATGTAACGGATTTATGAAATCAGTTGACTGATCTGGTAGAGTGATTAGCATCTGATGGACGCCGTTGTATTTTAAAAATGACATTATCAATATATTTGTAATAAATATCTAACGAAACGCGTCTAATTATATGGAAGAGACAGATAAACCTTTTGGGATCACGAATGCATCTGGAGGCGAGAAATGTCTGAAGAAACCATTGATCTGAATCCGCTTTTAGCAGGAGGCTCACAGGCGGTACTTGAACGTACATTGATTGCAGAGTATTTGCTTGGCAAAGGATACCTGATGTCAGACTTAGAGGAGTTACCTCCCCGGGTAGCGAAAAGCCTGATGAGCGAAGCACGTCGGTTTGTGTCTCGCAGGTTGGCCGAATTCGATTTTATAGATAGATTCCAATTCAGGCTGCCGATTTCTCTCAATTAGACTGATGCAGGGTAAAGGTAGAAGCGGATGATACTTACGCACACGTTTTGGGCCGTTCTCTTGGCCAGTTTCCTCGCCTGCGTGGTAACCACTGTTGGCATAGTTGTTATCGGCCGTTATGAAAAGTGGGGCACGGATAATGCGGCGTACTTCATGAGTTTCGCTGCAGGCGTATTGATATCCGTCTCTTTTATTCACATTATCCCAAAATCCTTTGCGATGAACACTTCGGCACCGCTTTTTCTGTTGGCCGGGTTCCTGGCGCTGCACCTGTTCAACCGTTTCCTCCAAGCCTACGTCTGCCAGGAATATGAATGCGAAAATCTTACCCTGGGCATCATCCCAATGTTAGGCGTGGGTTTGCATTCCTTTCTGGATGGGGTCATTTACTCTGTAACTTTCAATGTGAGCATTTTCACCGGCATTTTGGCAGCGATCGGAATGGTTTTACACGAATTCCCGGAAGGAATTGTGACTTTCTTGCTCCTCGAACGCGGCGGTTTTAACAAGAGCAAAGCAGCCTGGTTTGCATTTCTGGCTGCAGCCATCTCAACACCGCTGGGGACGCTGCTTTCCTATCCCTTCATTGAAAGGATTGAACGCTCCACCCTGGGAATCCTATTAGCCTTTTCCGCAGGGGCCTTGGTGTATGTAGGCGCTTCCCATTTACTACCTGCGGTCGAGAGAGAGAACAAAAAATACACGCTCCTTTCTATGGCCGTCGGCATTCTCGTTGCCACATTGATCGTAATTTCGAAAGGCTGATTCAAATGACTTTGCAACCGAATGGCATTACCGAATCCGTCGGAAGTATCCTGAGAACGATTCCACCGGAAGTGTTGTTGCT
>CAZLOC010000538.1:0-2724 GCA_964560935.1 uncultured Anaerolineaceae bacterium
GTCGCCGTAGCTCATGCCGTCGTCGCGCAGGACGTTGCAGTAGTTCCAGAGTTTTGGACGATGGTGGCGGTGTTCATCTCACTCCAATTCGGCGAGTGGCTCCAAGCATAACTTGATCATATTCGTCTGTTCTTCAGCCATGCTTGCAAATTCAATTCTGGCCTCATTCTGGCTCTCCGCCTTATCTGCTATATCCAGCGCGCGGTGCGCCCCGAGCAGTTGCTGGCGCGCCAATTCACGATATGCCGAGAACAGCGATGCACTGGAATTGGCGGTAGTGGCAACTGTGGTCGTTTGCGGGAATTGACGACGATAACTCTCTCTCGTGTAGTTCCCCATCAAACGCGCCACCTCGCATGGAACGGCCTGGACGCATTCCGCGCCAGCCTCCAATTTCGAGCAGTCAATGGGTGATGGATCACTTACCCTAAACAAAAAATGTCCCTGGGTACATTGAGATACTTTTCGCTGTTCGTTCCATTGCGTGTCTTTGTCCCACCGTTCCAGATTCAACATGGGCTTGATGATCACCAACCGTATCGCATCGGGATGCGAACAAGCTTCCTTTGGCTGAGCCGAAGTGCTAGGCGATATGCAGCCCAACAACGCGGGAATCTCCCCTTTGGCCATAGGCACGCCCGCCTTCCGCAGGTCGTAATGCCCCCCATCTTTTTTCGCTGCACAGTGTTCACGGAAATGCTCGAGGGCAGGGACATGCATGGAGAATTTCTCGTATCCCGGCATGCTGATCGCCTTCCCGTCTTGTCCAGTGTTCAGCGGCGCGTACTCGATTTGTTCCGCCAGGAAGCATAGGTCGCCGAAGTCGCCTTTATTATCTTGCGCCGCATCCGCGATCACTATGGTTTTGAAACCACGTCGCAATGCCGAGATCGCCGACAGATTCTCGGAACTGCCGCCATCCACCAGCCGAATGAAGGCTGACCGTCGCCGGTCCGTCTCCGCCTCGTCTTTACCCGCATTGGCCACCACGGAATCCAGCCAGGTGACCGGCAGAGGCAGAAAGCGATGAAGATTGCGCCGCCCATCGGAAACATTGTAGTTGGGTAAATCCCAACCCCAGTTCAGATCAAAGGCATGCTGCAGAGCACCAGCAATCAAACCCTTGCCGTTGCTACGAACAACCTGCTGATTCGCATCGAAAAACGCCGCAGCGGTGGTCGTTGCTTTCAGCACCGACATCGACTCGGGGTGACCCGGCACGAAGCCATAGCGACGCGACCCATAGGAAAGCGGGGTGAACTCGAACGAGTCCAGCCAGGCATCTCGATCCAGTGTCTTGGCCCAGCCGATCAAGCTGCGATATTTCACGCCCGAAGCCTGAATCACCCAGAAAGGTAGATCGTTCTTCTTATCTCGACGGCTCACTTTCCATGACTCGGTCAGATCGGAAAAAGCCAGCGGGCGCGGCCTGATTTCATCGCCCTCGCCGGTCCGGCAATTGATCAACTTAGCGCCATTGAACCGAGGATCCAGCAAACGACGCGCATCTGCAGGATCGGTATCAATGTCCTCGGTATCGAGTTGTTCCTGACATTGCACACGCGGCCAACGCCAAGGCAATTCACCATCCCTTTTCCGCTTGCCGTCATAGCCTTCCAGCGGCGTGGCTCCGTAAGTGGTGCCGATCCCGTATTCGTAGATGTAACGGCTGGGCGACAGATTAACGCCGGAGTCGAAAATCGTATTCGCTACATGATGGAATGGTGCACCGACCAAGACATTGGCAAGCAGCAAACCAAAATGGCTGCCCCATACCTCATGATCCTGGCTTGTAGGCGTCATATCGCACTTGCCGGGAAGAAAAACATCCTGGGCGCAACGAACCACAAATTGCCTGGGATGCGCCTTGGCCAACATGTCCGTCGTCTCATCCAAATTACGTTTTCTTCCCCACTTGCCTTGCAGCAGGACATTTTTTTCCTTCAAATGCTGACAAAGGGCCGATGTGAACACGGACTTTTCCTCGTTCTTTTTACCGGTATCGTCGCATTCAAAATCATTCTCCGTACCTATCATGGCGTCCGAGAACAAGTCCGCATAGCGCGTTTTATTCGGCCAAACAGGGACACCCCGCAGTCTGTCTGTCACTGCCTGTGCAAAGAAGTAATAAGCGGCATACCCGCCGCCAGATACGCTACTGATCAGCCCGACCCTCGGCGATGTGGGCTTGTCGGCGACCCCACCAAGCAGGTTCAGATCATCTAGCCCGGCCAGCACTCCCATGGCCACAGGCGCAGCTTTGGAGCCACCGCCAGACAACGCAACTGCAATATACGTAGGCCCAGAAGTTTTGCGATCAGACCAGTCCGGCTCGCCGACCCATTTCCGGAAATCGCTTTCTTCATAGGCAGTTGCGCCCGCATTTATTTTCCCTTCAATGCTTTTTGGCAGAGTTCCCTCGCGGGGCGCAAAAACACACGAGTTCGGCGACGCATCTGCATTAGATAAATCGCAAGGCTTTAATGTGGAACAGCCCGCTATAGATAATGCAAACAAGCTGATCAAGACCGTATATTTACAAATAGTCATGTGTCATCCACTAAGTAGCCTTACTGTTAGCAAAAGCATTGGATGGGGAAAAACCTAGTTGTTTAGTTCTGGGCATAGTGTCCTGCGCGTTCTTCTCCAGCAGGCCCTCGTAGGCGTCACCCTTCACGTCGGCGCTCATCGACACCCAGGTTTCCTTGTCGATCAGGTCCACGA
>CAZLOC010000539.1:0-2711 GCA_964560935.1 uncultured Anaerolineaceae bacterium
AGTTTGGTTTCTAAACACGTTGATTGTTAGTAAAAAATTTTCTGTGGATTAGTATCTTCCCACTTTATCTTACAGTCTGACAGGTCTTACAGGTCACCTGACTTGTAAGACCTGTTAGACTTCACGACTTGTTCGACTTATCTTGTGATTTGCGCCTGTCACCCCGCAATTCCCTGGCCTGATATGCTATACCAATCGCAATCAAAACGATAAATACCACCAGGCCCAGCCCGCCGCTCAGGTTAAGCGCCTCGGTCACCAGGGCTGCGCCTGCCAACGTTGATAGCGCAATCAACGCCCAATCCAGAAACACACCGACCAGGATGACCCCGATAACGCCACCGACAATGAAAGCTAACCAGGGCAGCCAGCCGTGTTGGAGATGAAAAAGTGGCACCAGGAACTGCAGAGCCAAATAGCCGCCTGTCAGAAACCCGGCCAGCCCGATGGCAAAGCGCTGCAAGAAGACCGCCAACAACGCAGCCAATAAACCGATGCCAAGGCCGATGATCACACCCACCCACTCGGGGCTTTGCAGGATGCGGTTAGCCAGCGATAAGCCGGCCACAAAGCCTGCCCCGGCTACGAACAGCCAGAAGACTTTGCGCCCGAAGAACAATAACCCCGCACCGATCAAAACGTTAAGAATTGCCATACGTACCTCTTACTGGATATCCTTGCGAAGACTCTAAGCCTTCGCAAGGATTATTGTACAAACGGAAACCACATCCCTATCGCAGCCAGCGTGCAAAAGATAATAGCCACAACAGCAGCACCGACAATAACGTCACGCGGTTCGCGCCGGTCCACAACTCGCAAGTCAGGAGTAATTCCCTGTACTTCCCAATGCGGTCCGGCGAACCAGGCGAAGATCAGGCCGCCCATCAGGCCGCCGACGTGTCCCCAGTTGTCGATGCCCGGTTGCAGTCCCAGGAACAGGTTGATGGCCACCACAAAAATCACATTACTAAGTGCGCCTTTCACCTGCGCACCGAACAGCTTGCGGTTCTGGAACAGGAAGATGCCTTCCGCACCGATCAAACCGAAGATGGCGCCAGATGCCCCAATCGAATAAGCGCTGGAAAACAGGAACGAGAATACGGTCCCGGCGAAGCCGCCCAAGATGTAGAGCAGCAGGAAACGTCCGTGACCATAGCGGCGTTCCAGACCAGCGCCAAAGGCGTTCAGGGCGTACATGTTGAAGCCAATATGAAGGATCGATCCGTGCAGCAGCATGGGGGTAAAAAAACGCCACAGTTGACCGGCGCGAATAGCTTCATTGGCCTTGGCGCCCAGTCCGACCGCCAGGTCGTAACCAAAGATGAATTGGGCTAATAGTTGTAGTAGATACGCAATCACTGTGACGCCCAGGATCGTGTAAGTCACGCGCGGGGTAGAAGCAGGCAGTGAAACGGCAACAGGTTGCGGCTGGGGAGGAGCCGGAGAATAGTTATTGTCAGGGGGCTGGGGCATGTTCACAAAGTCACCTCGCGATGTTTGACACGGTGGTGTTCGGCATCAATGATCGCGCCGACGGTGTCCACAGTTTTATCCAATTGGTTATCGTGATTGATGATCACGTAATCGAAGGCTTCTGCCCGCTTGAGTTCCTTGCGGGCGGTGGCAATGCGCAGCGCCAACTCTTCGTGTTCTTCGGTCTTGCGGGCTTTCAGGCGCTCTACCAGTTCATCTTCGCTCCCGGTGGTGAGGAAGATCAGTAGCGCTTCGGGCACCAACTTGCGGACGGTCTCCGCCCCCTGCACGTCCAGACGCATAACCACGTCCACCCCGCTAGCGAGCGCCTCGCGCACCTGCCGTTTGGGAATGCCTTTGTAATCACCGTAAACGACGGCATATTCGATCAGTTCGTTTTGCTCGATCATGCGGGCAAACTCATCTTTGGAGACGAAGAAGTAATCCACCCCATGCACTTCGTTCTCGCGTATGGGGCGGGTGTTGGCCGTGACTACAAAATGAAAGGGCATGCCGCGTTCTTTCATGCGCTGCACGACAGTATCTTTGCCCACGCCGGAGGGACCGGAGATGACGATCAACAGTGGCCGGGGGTTCAGGATGCTGAATTCGGGATCGGGATTCATACACGTATTGTATCTTAAACAGAACCCAAAGGTCTTGGAGAGCTATACGGTCTTTGATAAAATACGGCCATGCCGACTTATGACTTTATCTGTCTCGATTGCAAAAAACGCTTTGACCTGTTCATGACCTACAGCGAATACGGGACCCAGCCTGCAGCCTGCTCCCATTGTGGCAGCCAGAATACGCGCCGACGCATGACCCGCGTGCGCGTCGCCAGGTCAGAGGAGAGCCGCTTGGCAGGTCTCGAAGACTTTGCCGACCCGTCTGCGCTGGAAGGGCTGGAAGATAACCCGCAGGAATTAGGCCGCATGATGCGCAAAATGGGTAGGGAAATGGGCGAGGAGTTGCCCCCCGAATTCGATGAGGTGGTAGATCGATTAGAAAAAGGCCAGTCGCCGGAGGAGATCGAGTCCGCGCTGCCGGATCTGGGTGGGGATGATGGCGGCGGTGGATTCGATGATGATTTCTAAAATGCCAGGAGCGAACTAAAAGTCCGCTCCTTTTATGTTGCAATGTGTCACCCTGAGTGTAGCGCGGGGATTCCCTTCGACCCGGCTCAGGACAGGCTTCAGCCGCTATGCTCCCTCACGCGTGCCTGCGCATACCATCTG
>CAZLOC010000540.1:0-2711 GCA_964560935.1 uncultured Anaerolineaceae bacterium
GGCCGCAAAATGGATGGGCAGTTCCCGGCCCAATTCCCTGAAAAAGACCTCCAGCACCACGATTGGCGTTGGCAAAATCGGACGGCCCACCAGCATGGCCGCGATTTGCCAGAGTACCAGAATCCCCAGGCTGGCGAGCAGCACATCACGCCGTTTCATGCAACTGCCTCTGGAGTGCAAAGTCTTCGCGAAGCACCCTGTAAGGGCCCGACTTTGCAGCCCATGGCAGGAGATGTTGGATTCCGCTATGCCATCTCATGCGACAGCTCCTTGCGCAAGGTCTGGCATAGCGCCTGGTACGCCCTGCTCTCACGGTGACCGTCTCTACCGGCGGTCGGATTCTCGAAGACGCGCGCGTGCTGGTTGGGTGGCGCGCCCAGTAACAGGACTTTGCGTCCCATCGCGGCGGCTTCTTCGATGTTGTGCGTCACGATGACCAGCGTGATGCCCCCCTCGGCGCACAGTTCCAGCGTCAGGGATTGCAGGTCTGCGCGGATGACGGCGTCCAGCGAGGCGAAGGGCTCGTCCATCAGCAGCAGGTCGGGTTGCAGGGCCAGGGTGCGGGCGATGGCGGCGCGCTGACGTTGTCCGCCTGAGATCTGGGACGGGTATTTCTCGGCGATGGCCGCAATGCCGAGACGTTCCAACCAGGGCATGACGTCCCGTTAGGGGCGGTAATCCTGCGGGGTGTGGACTCCGTCTGCGCCATAGAAGTTGCGCACCTTCAAGCCCAGCTCGGCGTTCTGGCGGACCGTGGCCCAGGGCAGCAAACCGTAATCTTGCAAGATCAGCCCTGTGCGCGGACGTGGGCGGGTTAACGGCTGGCCGTCGATCAGGATTTCGCCCGCGTTAGGGTGTTGCAATCCCGCCAGCAGATACAGCAGGGTGGTCTTGCCGCAGCCCGACGCGCCGAGCACCGCCCAGGTCTCGCCGCGCTGGACGCGCCAGTTGAAACCGTCGAAAATGGGTTTTGATTGCGGGTAGCCAAAAGATAGCGTGTGGAGTTGGATCATAAAATCATGAGGATGTCATTGCCACGCCGCCACACCGTTCTGGCGTTCGGTGCCAGGGAAGAACGGCGGCTCGCACACGTGCCTGCGTACGGTGCAGGTAATGACAGAAGCAGGCGGGAGACCGCCCGGGGACGGCCTCCCGTTGATTATAACGGAGGCAAGCTTCCTGAGCGGACGCTGAGCTTGTCGAAGCGGCAGTCGAAGGATTATGGAAGAAGCGAGCCGTTGACCGAGTCCGTATACGAGACGTCCACATCCAGCATGCCCTTGTCTTTGGCCCAGCTCAGGGCATCGTTCCATTCGGCCTCGGTCGGCACGGCTGCGGCGGGGAAGGGCGGGACTTTGTAGGCCTCCAGCAGCGGTGCAGGGACGATCTTGGCCTCGCTCAGGATGTCGGTGTACTGGGTCGGGTCGGCGTTGATCAGCGCGATGGCCTCGTCGATGGCGGCCAGGAAACCCTGGATGGCCTCGGGGTGCGCGTCGATCACGTCTTTTCGGAAGGAGTAGATGCTGAAGCCGTATTCGGGGTGGGCGGAGTCGTCCAGCACGATGACCGCGCCGGACTGCACGGCCAGCGCACCGAGCGGGTCGGGTAGGACGCCAGCCTGGAGTTCACCCGAGGCCAGCAGTGCCATACGGTCGGGGATCTTGGGTACGGGGATGGTCACGATCTCGTCGGCGCTCAGGCCCTCGGCTTGCAGCAGGCGCTCGGTGACGTATTCGATCACGGTGCCCTGCGAGACGCCGATCTCCACGTTTTTCAACCCGTCGGGCGCTGTGATGCCGCTCTGGGCCGAAGCCAGGATGAAGAAGTGACCGTAGCCCTCGGCGGGACGCAGCGCGTAGCGTACGGCCTGCACCTGTACGCCATCCTTGTTGAAGAGCATGTCCGAGATGGTCTCGTTGATCATGCCGTCGGCCTGCTGCGCGGCCACTAACTGGTCGCGCTCGGGGGCGGATGCCACGGGGACAAGCTCGACATTCACGCCGTGCTTGGCGAACAGGCCCTCCTGCTGGGCGACGTACATGGGCAGCGTGTCGATGATGGGCAGGACGGCGATCTTGAGCGTGACAGTTTCCATCGCTGGGGGTGTGGCTGGCCCGCAGGCTGTGACGAGCAGCGTGACCAGCACGATGACGAATAAAATGCGAATGTGTTTCATTCCTGAATTTTCTCCTGAAAGTACTTTGAATAATGTCGCCCTGAGCGAAGCGAAGGGTCTCCCGCGCTGCGCGCGGGGATTCTTCGCCACTCCGTGGCTCAGAATGACAAATTTATTGCTCTTCCAACTGTCGGATTCGCTCCTCGGGAATCCCCACGCTCTGCAACAGCAGCCTCCGCAGCGCCGGCAGGGAGCGTTCCGGGTCGGGCTGGCCCGTATAAACCCAGCGCAGCACGATCTCGTTCAACGCGCCGACCCAGGCGCAGGCGGCCACTTCGGTGTCCAGCGGTGGGATGCCTCCATCCGCCACGGCTGAGTCCAGATTTTCGCGCACGATCTCGATGAAACGCTGGTTGACGGCCTGTCGCTTTTCTTCAAAGGCCGCGCCCAACCCCGTGGCCTGCACCAACGCAATCTTCGCCAGCGAGCGATACTGCCCGAAAGTCTCCAGGCAGACGCGTAATGCGGCATTCACACGGGCGGTACCGCTCGGCTCCGTGGACAGTCTCTCGCGCAGGCGCGATTCGAGCAGGTC
>CAZLOC010000541.1:0-2693 GCA_964560935.1 uncultured Anaerolineaceae bacterium
CCAGGCGGACGAATGGCAGGCTTACATTGCTAACTTGCGTGCAACGTATGCCCGCCGACCAGCTTTACAGAAGGCAATTTCACACTTATAATGAGGATACACAAATGCCCTACGAACCCTTTTTCGAACGCTTTGGAGAACTGGCCTGGAAAGAAACTCGCAGTCTAAGATTTTTCAAAGATCCCAGGCTGGCAGGCGATGAATTCGGATTTATCGAGTTGTATTGTAATGATGAGAACTGTGATTGCCGGCGTGTGATGTTCGATGTACTTTCTAAAAACCGGCAGAAGAGTGTAGCTGTTATTGCATACGGTTGGGAAAGCCGGGAATTTTACGCTAGATGGTACAGAGAAGAGGATCCTGAGATCATAGAGCAGATGCAAGGCCCGATTCTTAACCCTGGCAGCCACCAGTCCGAATTAGCGCTGGCGCTTTTGGAAAAAGTGAGTGATGTGCTGCTGACTGATCCAGAATACATTGCCCGCCTGAAGCGGCACTACCAGATGTTCAAAGAAAAGGTAGACCCGAAATATTTTCGCCAGGCACGTTCTCCCGAATCTGTCACCCACGTCTTGCCCAAGAACAAAAAACACAAGCGCTCGCGTCCGAAATAGCCAAAACAATAGCGCTAAATGCAAGAGAAACTGCCGTGTAGCAGTTTCTCTTCAAAGACCAGTGCCCCCACGGGGGTACCGTACGTTAACGTACCTTATTTTTTAGAGGGTGTTGCCCATGATAAAATCCCAGGTAACAGATCAAACTCAAGCCCTACCCAGGAGGCGTCTATGAAGTATGGTGCGCGCAACAATATCCAGGCCAAAGTGAAGTCAATCAAAAAAGGCGATGTGATGTCGTTGGTCAAATTTGAAGTCATCCTGCCGGCCGAGATGGCTTCTGTCCTCACCACCGAGTCGGTAGAAGACCTCGATCTAAAAGTGGGCGACGAGGGGTCTTTGGTGATCAAAGGTATTCATGTCTTGCCGGTCAAGGACGCTTGACCTAAAAGCCGCCAGTTTCTGGCAGTTCGCTACCAGCGCTTAACCTGCATACAGCCGTCGCATGCAACCTTGCGCACGGCAGTATCTGTATTGAAGGCCGTTTTCAAGTATCTATCTGACTTCAAGGGCACCCGTTCGGGTTACCTCCCCAATCTTCCACAGGGGGATATTCTACACGGCGGCATCTTGTTCACACTGACCAGCCAACTCGGGCGAAACTGCAAACAGCAGCCCGCCGCTGGTTTGGGGGTCGAAGAGAAGCAATTGCTGGTCCTGGCTGATCTTGGGAGCAAATTTTACATGCGGCCCGAAAAACTCGGCATTGTCAAAGCCGCCTCCCGGGAAGCACCATTCAGCCGCCAGACGGGCAGCACCAGGGTAAAGGGGGATATTCTCGAAATCGAACCGCAAACCAGCGCCCGAGGCAGCCGCCGGCGCACATGATCTACGTGGAACTGCAAGATGCGAGCTGCTTCTTCGGTTGTCACAAAATCTCTCAGGTCTGGCATCGGTATCCAATTGTGTTTCACAATAGGTTTCGCCTTGATAAAAGGGTACTGATTTACGGAGGCCGTAAGCCTGTACCCTTTTATCAATAAGACACGCGAATTACGTGTGCCCCCATGGGAGTACCGTACGTTAACGTGTCTTATCCGCGAAAGGGTAGGGGGCTATAACAACTGTGAGATCATTTTCCAGAGCTCGGGCAAATCCAGCGCCTCGCCAAATTGCTCTACCCAGAAGCGGATACGTTCCCGATCAAGACCCGGATGACTGGCTGCAATCGCCTGAATATCTGCCAGGTCTTTCGGCCTGTGGGCAACCGCTTTCATAATAATGAGATCCTCTGGCATCGGCAAGCGCAGCGTGATGGGCCCAAGGTCCACCACACGGCTGCGCTCCACCATCTCAACCTCGAAAGGCAGAATTCCCAGGGACAGGTCAATATCGGTCCCACTGACAGTGTGGCGCAACAGTAATACCCGGGTTTTGCGTGCAAAACCAGCCACATCGGCAATACGCGGAGCAATCCCCAATTTGCCAGCTTCGGTTAGTAACCTGGGAATATCATCAAAGTTGAGCAAAAAAACAGCATCCAGGTCAACCGTATAACGAGGCGTTCCTAAAAGGCTGGCGGCTACACCACCAACAATTACCCCGCGTTCATGAAACCGTGACAACAGACTTTGCAAGGCCTGGATTGGAGCCAACAAAGGAGTTACGCTGTCGGGAGCCGGCTGGCCACTTTTTCTTTTAGCTTTACCCATCGTTCAAACACTCCGGCTTCGCTGGTATCTTCCTGGCGCAATCCTAGCCCAACGGCCATGGCCCAGGCCGCGTTTAGCTGCTGCCAGCGCAGTTCAAGAGAAGCTATTCGCCGCTCTTCTGCGACAACGGCTTCCACCTCGGCCCAACGGGATTGGTACGCCTTTAAGTCTTCCTTCAGTGTCATATTTTGATTAAAGCATGGCCTGGGTAAAAGAGATGCCGGGATACCCGGAGGTCTTTGTGTTCCCCCACGGAGTAGCATACGTTAACGTGTCGTATTTGTTAGATACTGAGCGTCAGCTGTCAATTGAGATTTATTGTAAAGCGCTTCTTGTTCCAACTTCAACCGACGTTTACATAGGTGTTCCAAAACTGGCTGGACATCTTCCAACTCTGTGTGTGAAAAGAGTCGGCGTAGATTGTGTT
>CAZLOC010000542.1:0-2693 GCA_964560935.1 uncultured Anaerolineaceae bacterium
AGACTGACGCCTCTCTCCACCGCGGCAAGGACAGCTTTTCCCACTATCCATGCGCCTCACGGAACGGCACGCCTTTGCGGACGAGATAATCCGCCAGGTCAGTCGCCAGCATAGTTGCATCAATTGCCGCCAGCATCCGTTTCTCGTTGACGGTCATCGTCGCCAGCGCACCGGCCAGCACAGGCAGGATTGCCAGCAGCGTGTCGCTCGCCTGGAAAACGGGAACCTTGTCTTCCTGCAAGTCCTTGTCATACGTGGACGGCAGCCCCTTGAGCGTGGACAGCAGCCCGGTCAGCAGGCCGATCAGCGTGCCGGCTTTGCCGCGGGCCAGCTCAAACATATCGGGATTCTTCTTCTGCGGCATCAGGCTGGAGCCGGTCGAAAAGGCGTCCGAGAGTTCGAAGAAGCCGAACTCTGCGGTGGTGAACAGGATGACGTTCTCGGCCAGTTTGCTCAGGTGCACGCCGACCATCGCCGTGCAGAAGAGATACTCGGCAGCGAAATCCCGGTCTGAGACCGCATCCAGGCTGTTGGGAGCCGGGGTGTCGAAGCCAAGCGATTCAGCCAGCGCAGCCCGGTCCACGGGGAAGGCGGTCCCGGCCAGCGCGCCGCATCCCAGCGGCAGGATGGCAACTCGCTTGCGCAAATCGGACAGGCGCTCACGGTCGCGCTGCAAGGCCCAGAAGTGACTCAGCAGCCAGTGCGCCAGCGTGATCGGTTGGGCGCGTTGCAGGTGGGTGTAGCCCGGCATCAGCGTGGACAGGTGTTTCTCGGCCAGCGTCACCAGCATGGACTGTAAGCCTGCAATGGCGGCGTCCAGTTCGGGCAGGGCGTCCAGAATCCACAGGCGGAAGTCGGTGGCGACCTGGTCGTTGCGGCTGCGTCCGGTATGCAGCTTGCCCGCCAGCGGACCGATCAACTCGCCCAGCCGCCACTCGACCGCCGTGTGAATGTCTTCGTCGGAGTCGGCAAAAGCGAAGGATCCGCTCTCGAATTCCGCCTCAACAGCTTCCAGTCCGGAAATGATGCGGGCAGATTCGGCCTGGGTCAGGACTCCGGCCTGGAACAAAGCAGCCGCCCAGGCGACCGATCCCTTCACATCCTGCTTCGCCAATCTTTTATCGAACGGCAGGGATGTGTTGAGCGTGAAGGCTTTTTCATCGAGTTTGCCGCGAAAGCGACCGCCCCAGAGGGTCATGGGAACTCCTTTTTGCCCTCATCCCAGGCCCTTCTCCCGCTGGAGAAGGGAGTCCTCTCTTCCTGCGGGACGTGTGCCCGTTAGGGTAGAGGGTTAGGGTGAGGGAGTGAATCAATCTCGTTTGAACCGGCTGTAATCCGGCTTGGGCATGTTCATGCCTGAGATGGGCAGGTTGTTGAGCGCGCGCACCTTGAGCGACAGGCCGTACAGGTGGATGAAGCCCTCGGCGTCGGACTGGTCGTAGACATCCTCCTGCCCAAAGGTGGCGAAATCTTCGCGATACAGGCTGAGCTTGCTCTTTCGCCCGGCGCTGATGATATTACCCTTGAAGAGTTTGAGCCGCACCGCGCCGGTGACCGGACCCTGCGTGCTATCGACAAAGGCATCCAGCGCCTCGCGCAACGGCGTGAACCACAGGCCGTTATAGGTCAGTTCGGCATACTTGAGCGCGACAATATCCTTGAAGTGCATGGTCTCGCGGTCGAGCACCAGTTCTTCGAGTTCGCGATGTGCATGGAGCAGGATCGTGCCACCCGGGGTTTCGTACACGCCGTGCGATTTCATGCCGACCAGCCGGTTCTCGACCAGGTCGACGCGGCCGATGCCGTGTGCGCCGCCGAGTTTGTTGAGATAGGTGACAATGTCCGCCGGGGACATCTTCTCGCCGTTGACCGCCACCGGTGTGCCGCTGTCAAACTCGATCTCGACGTAGGCGGGCTCGTCCGGGGCGTTTTCAGGGGAAGCAGAAATCTGGTACATGGCTTCCTCGGGCTCGTTCCACGGATTTTCGAGCAGGCCGCCCTCGTGTGACAGGTGCCACAGGTTCGAGTCACGGCTGTAAATGGACCTGACCGTAGCCGTCACCGGGACGTTGTGCCTGGCGGCGTATTCGATGGCATCCTCGCGGGAGCGAATATCCCATTCACGCCAGGGAGCGATGACCTGTAGGCGGGGGTCGAGCGCCATAACAGTGAGTTCGAAGCGCACCTGGTCGTTGCCCTTGCCGGTCGCGCCGTGTGACACAGCATCCGCGCCGACTTCGTGGGCTACGTCCACAAGATGTTTGGCAATCAAGGGGCGCGCCACAGACGTGCCAAGCAAATATTTGCGCTCGTACACCGCTCCGGCGCGCAGCAGCGGGAAAAGGTAATCGGCAGCGAATTCTTCCTGCATGTCATGGACGACGAATTGGCTGGCGCCGCTGGCAATGGCCTTGCCCTCCAGCTTGGACAGGTCCTCATCGCCCTGGCCCACGTCGGCGCAGAAGCAGACCACTTCACAACCATAGTTCTCCTTGAGCCACGGCACGATCACGGACGTGTCCAGCCCGCCGGAGTAGGCCAGGACGACTTTCTCGATTTGCGGTTTTGGGTTCATAAATTCTCCTATCAATATTTTTTCTCCCTCACCCCTACCCTCTCCCGTTGGGAGAGGGGGCTGCAAGGGAAATAAAAACAGCCCTCCGAGAAGGAGGGCTGTTTGGGTTCACTCAGGT
>CAZLOC010000543.1:0-2680 GCA_964560935.1 uncultured Anaerolineaceae bacterium
ACGGCAAAGGCGAGCCGGTTTTCCGGCGCCATCCCCCGCCCAGTGATGCCGAAGTTACCCGTGTGGCAGAGCGGGTTCATTGCCGTGTCGCGAGGCTCCTGGAACGCCTGGGCCTGGGGCCGCAGGCCGATCCCAAGGGGGCCGATACGATATGGCACGACGAGCCGTTGCCTGCAAAGCTGTACAGCGCATGGGTCTCGGGCCGCGTAGCGACGGGTCCGCGCGCCGGCAGGCGCAATGCGAGAGTGGGCTATAGGCTGGAAGGAGACGATGCCGCCTTTTTATCCGGAAAGTTCTGTGCGGTTGTCGGTTTTGCGCGACGGCAGGCTGCTCTACCGGCTCAAGCGTCGCTGGCGGGACGGCTACACTTCAAACTGCACCTCTTTTCTACTTTGGTGATCATTTGATTCACCAACAGGTTTTGGTTTTCTTGAGGGTCTTTGGTTTCTCGGTGGAATAAGGGTTGGACTGAAGAGATAGAGCCCCTTGTTGTTGCAGGGATGGGCCTGCAGTAGTCCGTTTTTTTTCCAGCGCCGTACTGTTTGGCGGATAACTTTGGCCTTCTTGGCTACCTCGTCAATCGTCATCATTCCTCGTTCTCGCAAACGGTCATATTTGTTTTTCAGGCCATAATCGCGTCGGATCTTGGAGACGATTTTACTATGGAATCGAAGGCCTTTGCCAGAGCGGTAGCCTTTCTGATTAAGTATTTCGGCTATCTCCGAGTCGGTGTGCTGATCGAGAAGCTTGTCGATCTCACTGACGGCTTGTAAAGGTGTCAGCCAGGTTTTCCATGACGGTACAGGCCGTACAACCGAAAGGGTCTTGGTCGCCCCGCCTCTGAAGCGCGCATGTGCAGTGATTTCTTCGGGGTGCTTGAACAGGGTAACATCCTCGATTATAAGCCGAAGCATCCTCTTGCGGTCCTTGTCTGTTGTGGATGCCGCGTTCCAAACCGCGGGGAAGTCAGCGGCCAACGCCTCTATGCGCTCGCGCTGTTTTGGTCCGAGCAGCTGCTTATCGTCTTGACAGCTGCGTTCGTACTCCTCCTGGGCCTTGGCCAAAACTCTAAGCTTGTCGTTCCAGTCCGCTTCCAGGGTATCGGCAACCAGACGGTTGTCCGGGTCGACTCTCATGTATCGACGGCGAGCCGCTTCTGCATCATAGCGTGCGCGCTCGACTTGCTCGCGACGCAGGCGGTCCGCCTCTTCAAATCGGGATGCGAGCTCTTCCTGGACAGAAAGCGCTACTTCGAGGGCCATGGGGGTCACCGCTTCGACGACAAGCCTGCTAATCGATTCATCGATGACGGCGCCGGGGATCTCCTGGCACTTGTCCCCGTGCCAACGCATCGGCCCTCGCGGACAGTTGTACCAAGGAACACGCCCTCCATGGCGCAGATGATAGTGGACGGTCATGCGTTTGCCGCATACGCCGCACAATGCGATCCCCTGCAGCAACGCCGTTCCTTCCCTGGGCGGCGTCGTGCTTCCGGTTCCCCGGGTGCGGTAGTTGTTGTCTATAAGACGTTGTTGATTCTCCTCGAATTCGTCCCAAGAGATATAGCTGTCGTGCATGTCGTGGAGCAGCACCGACCACTCCTCCCTGCTCAATTTCCGCGTGGTCCTTCTGCCGGCGCCGTCTTTGCGCTGGCGACTTCTGCCAAGCACGAAGGCGCCGGCGTAGCGCGGATTATGAAGCACCTCCAGGGTTCGGCTATACGAGAGATCGTTCCAGACCAGTTCGCCCATCCGCGGTCCATGAGGGGGACGACAGGGAAACTGGAGGCCCTGCTGGTTGAAGGTTCGGAAGGTGTCTCCGGCCGAGCCTGTGCGGGCGAAGGTGGAGAAGAACAACGCAATGATATCTCGAACCTGGCGATCCGGGTCGAGCTGCACCTTGCTGGCCGCATCGTAGACAAAGCCCACAGGCAGCCGGATACACAGCTCTCCCCGACGCGCCTTGGACATGTAACCTCCCTGTAGACGAGCGCGCAGTATGTGCAATTCGGCCTCACTCATGGTGCCCTTGTAACATGAAAGATAAAACACAAGCTTTACATTGTACATTCAAGTGTGCGACAATCACTCCACATGGCCGCGAAGTTGGCGGCGGTTTTGGTTTGGTTCATGACGTCTTCTGGCGAGAGGATAAGCCATGGGTCGTGCTCAAACTGCCAACGGGCCGTCGCTTGACCCTTCCGGTAGCCCTGACCGATTTGCCGACCAGTTTGTTTTCGACAAGGAACGAGTGTTTGGAAATCAATGGACTGACACTGCTGGAACTTGCGGAGTTCTGCCGGCATTTGCTGCCCCCGCGCCAGCGAACGACGAAAAGAAGGTCTCTGAAACGGATCAAGGTTTAATGCTCGGTGAACTCTGGTACCAGCTTCCCAAGGACGAGCAAGTTCGTTTCGGAGGCTGCTTCTCACGGATGATCCTGAAGATCCTCAATCGATATGATGGCTGCAAAGGGGAGGGCGACGCATGAAGGGGGAACTGCTTCGATCTAAGATCGGTCCAGATCATTTGCGGCGCCAGGCAGTCGTTTACATCCGCCAGTCGAGTGCGCACCAGGTGCGCAACAATCGAGAGAGTTCCGACCGCCAATACGCATTGGCGCGGCGCGCCGAGGAGTTGGGATGGTCCTCGAAATCGGTCCAGACTATCGATGATGATCA
>CAZLOC010000544.1:0-2676 GCA_964560935.1 uncultured Anaerolineaceae bacterium
AGGCGGCGACCAGCTCGGAGGCGCGCTGTGGGGTGATTTTGTAGTTATAGATGCGCGCGATACTGACCACCATGATCGACTGCGTGATCACCAGCGGGACAAAATCGATGACCGGCAGCGGCGTTAATGCAATGGCGGCCGAGATCGAGGCCGACCGGACGATGGTCTGCCAGGCGAGCTGCCAGCGGTATTCCGGTAAGGCCTGTCCCAGGGCGGCGACCATCCCGGGTTCGGTGGCTGCGATTGCCAGCAGCACTTTGCCGAGGTTCTTGCCGTCTTTGGCGACGATTGGAATGATTTGATCGGGCTCCAGGCCCAGGTTCCGGGCGGCGCTCGCAAGTACAGCTTGCAGGTCCTTGCGTGGTAGCAGGTCAGTCTTGTTCAGCGCCACCACGAAGGGCTTTTTCAGCGCAGCTATCTCGTTGAACAGTTCCTGCTCGGTCTTTTTTATCCCTTGGATGGCGTCGAAGACCAGCACCAGGAAATCGGCATTCGCTGCGGCCGACAAGGCCAGGTTTTTCTCCTGCTCGCCCACACTCCCGACTGCATCCGCGCCGGGGGTATCGACCACGGTAAACAGGGCCGCATCGGCCTGTTGATTTTCCGTTGTGGTACCCGGCAAGGGACCTACAACGGCATGGTCGCTTTTGTTCTGCGCCAGTTGATTGTACAGGGTGGATTTGCCGACGTTGGCCGGGCCGACGATGACGACCCGGTGCTTGCTGCCGAAGGCTTGCCGGATGTGGGCGGTGGACAACTTGACCAGAATTTTTACCAATTTCGTATCCGCCGGGAAACCAACCAATAGCGACAGGAAACTGGCCTTTTCATTGGGCCCCAACGCCTCCCAGATCTTGCGCACTGTCGCTCGAACATCGGGGGGGAATAGTGGGAGAATGTCATCAAATAGCGTCATGGGATTATTCCTTGTATTCCTTGCATTTACGCGGCCGGGGAGTGTTGTTCTCCGCCCTTCTGGGCTTCGTCAACAACCTGTGGGCGCAGTGTTACCTGCGGATCGCCCCCCGCCAGAGAGACAGCCCATTCAGGATCACGCTGAGCTGGGAAAGCCCGAACCAGAGCAAGAAAATCGTCAGGCTGAGGGCGGCAGTTTTGATCCAGCCAGGCAGGGATTCGGCCAGCATGGCAAGCTGTTCGCGCCAGCCGCTGAACTTCCGATCGTACTCCTGCACAACCGTTAGAAAATCCTGAAGGTTATCCTTCGTCTCCGTAAAATCAGCCTCCATCAGGTAGGAGGCATCCTCCAGGAAGGTGGAGGCTTTTTTAACCATGTTTTCCACCTGGGTGATCTGGGCATCCAGTAAACCGGCGCTGGCGATCAGGTCCCCCAGTAATTTATCGCTGGGTAAGTTTAAATCCGCAAGTGGCAGCGCGTTGATTTTCGCGAGCGTAACCTGTAGTTCCAGCAGGCTGCTTTTGGCCTGATCGATCTTTTCGCGGGAGGCTTTCAAGCCGGGCAGCAACTGTTTATCCAGCGTTCCGTTTACACTGCCGAATAGCGCTTTTGCCTGGATAAAATCAGCTTTCAGCGTTCCCAGGCTTTCCTCAGCTGATTCGACCGCGCGCAGGGTGCGTTCCAATTCGCGCTCTGCATTTTGGAGCGCTGTCTGTGCCTGCCCCAGTTCATTGTCAATCGCCCGTAATCGGGTAGTAGAGAACTGTGTCAACGGCTCCTGATACATCCATACCAACGCGATCCCGGCGATACTCAGACCGAGCAGGATCGAACTGATAGCGATCAGGGTTCCAGCGATGATTTTACGTATCATACGATCTCCTTTTGAGCGATTTTCTCCATACCTCATCGTACAACGAACACACCCCGGTCACATCCATCGACCGGAGAATGTGTATCTAGGCCACTTGGGGGAGATCAGGAGGATCAGGGGATGATGCAGCTATGCGCGCAATCCACGGTTTCTGCGCACTGTAGCGCAATTCGGGCCCGTGGTTGGAAAAAATGCTGAAGGGTTTCATGGATTGCAACGATTTAACCTGTCAGCCGGCGTGTCGAATTGCCTCTCAACAAAAAGGTCAGCACAAACCCGGCGATAAATCCGCCGATGTGCGCCATGTAGGCCACACCGCCCGTGTCCGCTGTATTGGCAATAGAACCGATGCCGCTAAAAAACTGTAGGACGATCCAAAGCCCAATGACAATGATGGCCGACACCGGGGTGACAACCCTGCCGATCAGCACTCTGACCTGTTGCTGCGGGAACATCAAGATGTAAGCGCCGAGCACACCGGCAACCGCTCCCGATGCTCCCAGGTTCGGCACGTTCGAGCCCATACTAAACGCCAACTGGGCAAATGTTGCCGCCAGTCCGCACAGCAGGTAGAAGATGGCGAACTGGATGTGTCCGAAACGGTCTTCGACATTGTCACCGAAAATCCACAGGTAAAGCATGTTGCCGCCCAGGTGGACCCATCCGGCATGCATGAACATGGATGTGAAGAGCGTCAGGAAGTCACCGACGGGGTTGGCAAGGAAGCGGCTGGGAACAAAAGCCCACTGCATAACAAACGCTTCACCACCATTCAGTTCTATGAAGAAGAACACGACGTTCAGGGCGATCAAAGCATAAGTGACCACCGGAACTGTTCTACGCGCGCTATTATCATCACCGATTGGGAACATGGAATTTATCTCCT
>CAZLOC010000545.1:0-2676 GCA_964560935.1 uncultured Anaerolineaceae bacterium
ACTGGCTTGGGTCTCATCCTTGGCGATCCCACGGGCCACCCGTAGCCGACTATCCATGTCCAGCATAGTTGCGCGCCAAAACGTCCCGCTCGCCTCCGTCTCGGGATAGTTTTTTTTCTCCTTTGTTGCCCACATAGGCCCACAGCGCATCCAGTTGACCGCGTTTGACCTGAAACTCGGACAACAGCACTTCTTCCACCTGCTCACTGTGGGCGGCTGCCTCGCGCAGCCAGCGCAGGATGGTATCCTCCTTGATCCCTTTGACTCGCGTGAGCGCACTGATGCGGTTGCCTTCCGCCAACAATGCCAGCGTTTCCAGGATTTCATGTTCTGCGGTGCGCTTGCGGAAAAAGATGGTGCCGGTGGTCGCCGTGAAGGTCACGGTACAGGTTTTGCACTGATAGCGTTGGACACCTTTCTTCGTTTTGCCAGCTTTGTTAATATTCTGCTGCTGATCGGTCTGAAGCTTCCCGTAGTCGGGACAGGCTTCGTTGGGACAAAAATCACCTACCTGGGCCAATCGTTCCATCCGTCTCCCTCGCTTTCCTTGGCCCTGAGTCTACTTCTTTTGTCTTCTACACTCAAGAGGGAGACTATCGACTTTTGACAACAAGAAAAACCCTTGCAATTGCTTGAGAACAAGGAAGAACCTTAACAAACCTATAAACGAACCAAAAAAGTTAGGTTTTGGCCTTTTTTACGACCGCATGCCGTTTTCTTGGGGCAAGTACCACGCCTTTTGACCGTCCTGGGGATTTACCCCGCGGTTTGGGCGCGGGAGAGAGGGTCCCCATCTGCCGAATAATTCGAGCCATGTCCCGTTGTGCTGTCGCCGGGGGAATCAACTTGTTCAAAACAGCAGGCAGATAGCGCTCCCAGGGTCGAGGCAATTGTGAGACCAAATCTTTGGCAGCCCAAAGTTGCAGATAGGCCAGCGCTACCAGTCGCCACCAGTTTTGTTCGTGTTGATCATCCGGGGTTTGGAACTTGTCCATCAGCAACTTTTGCTTGCCAAAGCGAAAGAAATGCTCCAGGTCATAGCGCTGCATGTAAGACTGGTGGATAGCGAACAAGGAAATTTCAGCCCGTCGATCCCCCATCACAATCAGCCAGAGCGGTTTCTGAAACAAAGCTTTCCCCTGTGTGTTGTACCAGCAAATTTTTACCAGGGTAAAGGGATGTTGGTGCATCGGAATATCTTTTTTGCCACGCATCAACAGATGGTGCCAGGCCTGAATTTCGACCCGATAGGTCACTTTGCGCTGGCTGGTAAAGGTTGTTTCGGCTGCCTCATCTGGCATCCCCCAGGTTTCGGGGTCTTTCAGACAAAATGGGGTTCCATACCAGGTGGGATGTCCCTTTTCCTCCTTGGTTTCCGCCTCCAGCGTGGGTGCACGGTAGAAGGTGCGCGTGCCCCGCGCACGAGCAATCGTCACCAGGTTCCCTGGCTCCCGATTGGCAATCAGATAGGCCGGTTTGCTGTAGGCACTGTCTACGACTTCCACGCATAAGCCTTTCCCAAAAGGCAACTCGTCATCTTTCAGGATCGCGCCGACCTGTTTGGCTCCCACCCATTCTTTGTTTTCCTGGCTGGTCACCCGTGTCAGCGCCAGGGGGACGACCCAAGGACCCAGCTTGATCTTGTTGCGCTCTGGCAGGCACGCCACCAATGAGTACTGGTGCCCGATGGCGATCGGCTTATTGCCTTTGATCGTGTTGGGTTGATAGACAAACCCCCGATCGGGTAAAGTCTCCGCATACGGCCGCGGATTTGAGGTGACATCCACGCCCAGCAGATAGAACTTCCGCTCTTGGGGGGCGTCGATTGTTTTTGCTGCCAGACGCGCCAGTTGTTGATCGCTAAGACTATTGACCGCAATCGCTTTATTCAAGGCACTATATGTGCGCTGAAATTGCGGGTTCAAGGTTAATTCGACCACGGATTTGGTTGTGGTATTGCTGCTGAGGGCATCCACGACATCCATTAATGTGTCGGTTCGTTTATATTTGTTAAAGTTCTGGTAAACTTCATCTCGGAACTGCTGCAATTGGTTGGTCACAACTCCCTATTGTACGCAGTTCCACCTTTTTTGCTTTCTTTGTCAAAAGTCCAATTACAATAATGATAATTGTAATGTGTCACATTTTCGCTATAATAGAATATGGTTTGCTCACTAAAACCGAACAGAATACAGCGAGAAGGGAGGTGACGTCCATGTTATTCGCTCCGAAAGAAAAAGGCCAGGGCCTGGTCGAGTACGCGTTAATTCTTGTTTTGGTCGCCGTCGTTGTGATCGTTATTCTAGCCTTGCTCGGCCCCGCCATCGGCAATATCTTCTCGAACATCATGAACAGCATCTAAGTCCTGGGTGCGTTCCAACCTTTACCTCAAAAGCGGCTGCCCCGCCCAACCGGCAGCCGCTTTTGAGTGGAATATAAGTTTGATTGTAGTAACTTTCCTGTAAGGTGCCTGTAAAGTAAAACATATTGAAAAACATTCTGTCACATATATAATATAGTCAGGTTTCCAATCAGGAACCAATCGACAGAATACAGCGAGAAGGGAGGTGAGAACCACATGTTATTCGCTCCGAAAGAAAAAGGTCAGGGTTTGGTCGAGTACGCTTTAATTCTTGTTTTAGTCGCCGTCGTCGTGATTGTTATTTTGGCCCTGCT
>CAZLOC010000546.1:0-2675 GCA_964560935.1 uncultured Anaerolineaceae bacterium
GTGTGGACATCCACGACACGCGCGCCCACTGGAGGCGTCAAATTGACGGTTGAGATCAGGCATACCTGCGCGCCCTCGTCGATGGCGGCTTGCGCCAGAGCATAGCCCTGCTTGCCTGAAGAGCGGTTGGTCAGCACGCGCACCGGGTCGAGCGGCTCCTGAGTCCCTCCGGCGGTGATCACGACTTTTTTAGCGGCCAGCAGGCCTCTTTGTCCGAGTACGAGGCGGATATGTCCCAGAAGTTCGGACGTCTCCAGCATGCGTCCCCGTCCGCTTTGGCCTGAAGCCAGGTGTCCCTCCGCAGGTCCGGCTATGTATGCGCCGCGCTCGGCCAGTTTTACGAGGTTTTCCTGCGTGGCCGAGTGGGCGTACATGTTGCTTTCCATCGCGGGGGCGATCAGCAGCGGACAACGGGCAGCCAGGGTCGTGACGGCCAGCAGGCTGTCGGCCTCCCCGTGCGCCAGCTTGGCCAGTGTGTTGGCTGTGCAGGGCGCGACGACAAGCAGGTTGGCCTCATGCGCCAGACCGACGTGTAGCACATGCGCTTCGCTGCCCCACAGGTCAGTGTCGGTGTAGGCGCGGCAGCCCGTGACCGATTGAAAGGTCAGCGGCGTAACGAATTTCTCGGCGGAAGGGGTCAGGATCACATCCACGAGCGCGCCGGCCTGCGCCAGCTTGGAGGCCAGGTCAGCAGCCTTGTAGGCCGCGATGGAACCGGTCACGCCGAGCAGGATGTGTTTGTCATTTAAAATGGGCATTCTTCTCATTATACTTATAAAATGAACGGCGCACAGTACGCGCCGCTCACAAGTTTGTTGGGTTATCAGCTACCTGTTGGTTTAGGCATGAAAATTCACTTCATAGCTTTTCATTTTGTCGCCATCATAGACGAATTTTGCCGAAAAGAATTTGTCTTTTTCTATCCAAGGGAAAAAGACCCGGTCGCTTTCCCACAGATTGAGCGCAGTGAGCTTTTCATCGGGGATCCATTCCAAATTGCCTTCGGGCGAGTCGATCAACTCGCCCTCAAATTCCCTGGCAGTAAAGACGAAAACATACCAGTCGGCGCCTCTGAAATTTGGGAATATGAGCAAGCCATGTAGCCTTGGATTGCGAATTTGCAGGCCCGACTCTTCCCACACCTCGCGCCTGACGCACTCCTCCGGGCTTTCTCCCGGCTCGAACTTGCCGCCCAGCCCGTTCCATTTCCCGGCGTGCATGTCGTTGGGTTTCTTGTTGCGATAGACCATCAGGGTGTGGTCGTTATGTTTGATATAGCAAAGCGTTGCGAGGATCATTTCATTATAGGGAACCTTACGAAGGTTTGATCCTTCGGCAATCCCTCAGGACAGGCCTTCACAAGGTTTTTTCACTAAACATACAGTTTTTCTGGGTCGATCTCTTCGCGCAGCAGGCGCAATTCTTCGGCGCTGGGTGGCTCGGTGACTTCTACGCTCTCAGGAAGGACCAACTCAAAGCCTGTTGCGGCGACCACCTCCTCCACGCTCACACCGGGATGGGTGGCCTTGAGACGCATGCGTTTACTGCTCGGATCGAAGTCCATCAGCGCCAGGGTCGAGACCACGTAGGCCGGGCCGGTGCCTCTGGGCAGTCCGGCTGCTTCGCGCGCGCCGGGGCCGGTCAGGTAGCCGGGGGTGGTGACGAAGTCCGTTTTGGGGACAAAACGCCGCGCGTCGTGCTGCATGATGGCAACCGTCTGCCAGCAGTGGCTGCCGACGTCGTTGCCGCCGCCGGAGCCTGGCAGGCGCGCCTTGGGATGGTCATGCTCGCCGATGGTGATGGAATTCAAGTTGCCGTAGGGATCGATTTGCGCGCCGCCCAGGAAACCGTAATCAATGAAGCCGCGTTGGGCAGTTTCCATCGTGTCGCAGATGCCGAGCGCCGAGATGCCCTTATGCCAGGTGCGCGCTTCGCCGACTGCGCGCGGCAGTTCTTCCATGATCGCGCCTGTCCCGCCGAACTCGAAGACTGGGACGAGGTTGGGCGCGGTCGTTTTGGCAGCCAGCATGGCAGCCAGCATGGGGATGCCCGTGCCAATGAAGCAGGTGGTGCTGTCTTCAAAGAGACGCGCTGCCACACAGATCATCAGTTCATTTTTGGAGTAAGTCTGTTCAGACATAGTTTTATCCTTGCTTTACCACCAAGACACCGAGACACGAAGATACTGAATATCAAAATTGATGTCTTTGCGCCTTTGCGTCTTCGTGGTTATTCCCTTCTCTCCCGGAGTTCGACACAACTCTGCACTCGTTCTTTCCCGATCAGTTCCAGGTACTCAGCATGGTTCTTGACGCCATGCACGTATTTATCCAGATATTCTTGAGCGCCCTCGGCCGTTTTGCTCATGTCGACCCATTCCTTGATGCCGGGCTCGTCACGGCCATACAGGTAGGCCATCTCGCCGGGATACGATCCGTAGGGCGCGTGCACGACCGCGTCCACCAAATAATAGGGGATGATGGTGCGGTCGGGGTATTTGCGGATTTCTTCGGTGGGGATGATCTCCTCCGCGCTGACGATCAGTCGCTTGCAGGCGCGGGACATCTCCGCCGCGAAACCGCTGATGCCTTCGATCTGGCAGTTGCCGTATTTGTCTGCACGGTGGACGTGGATGAGAGCTACGTCCAGCACCAGCGCGGGTAGCAGCGCGACCT
>CAZLOC010000547.1:0-2671 GCA_964560935.1 uncultured Anaerolineaceae bacterium
GTTGTTTGGGGTGTTTTCGAGGAACGCATGCTAGCGTTGTCAGACTCCCAATCTACCGTCCAACTCCAGGTTGACCGGGCAGTTCTAGCGACGGGTGCCTATGAGCGTCCCTTGGCTTTCCCAGGCTGGACGCTGCCAGGCATCATGGGTGCTGGCGCTGCTATGCGGATGGTGAAGACACAGGGCCTGCTCCCTGGCAAGCGAATCTTACTGGCTGGCCTGGGCGCATTGCAATTGCCATTGGCAAGCCTGCTGCTCGAGTTGGGTGTAGAGGTGGTTTGCATCGCTGAGGTTGCTGATCCATTGAGTAAGATTACCTACCTGCCACCAATGCTTGGTCATCCTGACCGGCTGAAAGAAGCCGTTTCGTATTTCTTAACTATTCGTAAGCATAAAGTAAAACTGCTCTTCCGCCATGCCATTATCCGCGCTCAGGGCAGTGAGCAGGTGGAAAGCGCTACCATCGCGACTCTGGACGGCGGTGGCAATCCTATCCCCGGTACGGAGAAGACCTTCGAAGTAGACTGCGTCTGCCTGGGCTACGGCTTTTTACCGCTCTTCCAGTTACCAGTGGCCTTCGGCTGCCAACTTCGTTATGATGCAGATTTACGCTGGTACGCTCCAGTGCATAATGAGACCATGGAGACTAGCGTTCCTGGTATTTTCGTTGCTGGGGATGTCACCGATATGGGCGGCGCAGTTGTCGCTGCCGCTGAGGGCCGTGTTGCTGGCCTGACTGCTGCACACCAGCTTGGCGCGTTGGATGAAACTGAATACCAGCAACGACTCCAACCAGCCTTGATCAAGCTGCGCCGCTTGAACCGCCTCGCCCATGCTTTGCAGAAGATATACGCCTTTCCAGCCGGTCTGGCTTTCCTGGCCGATGATGAAACCACCATCTGCCGTTGTGAGGAGATCACTCTGGGTAGGCTGAAAGGTGTCTTAGGGGAGGGTGTCGAGAGCCTGAGCCAGGTGAAAAGGTTGTCGCGCACTGGGATGGGTTATTGCCAGGGCCGCAACTGCAGCGTCCTGGTAGCACCCTATGTCAACCAGATTTGCGGGCAGCCGTTGAGTGCTATTGACCCGTTCACCGTTCGCCCGCCCATTCATCCAGTGCCTCTAGAGGTCATTACCTCCGGTGCGCTTATGGATTTCAATCAATGAGGACATCCCTTGCGAATATTGATGGAGATGTTTTATGAGCACTGAAGCGCATGATGTGGTGATTATCGGCGGAGGCATCATCGGCGTATCGATGGCTTATTTCCTTTCCAAAGAGGGCGTCGATGTCTGTGTCGTAGAGAAGAAATCGATTGGAATTGAAAGCTCTGGGCGCTGCGCAGGTGGAATCGGCCAAAGCCACCGCCAGGCACCTGACCTGCCGATTGCCCAGCTCGCAGTGAAAATGTGGAAATCCATCTCGGAGGAGATGGACGTGGACATTGAATTCCGCCAACACAACAACCTGCGCCTCGCCATGAACGAAGAACACGCCGCAAGTCTGTTGGAGATGGTTGCTCGTGAGAGCGCTGGTGGCCTGGATGTTCGTTGGCTGGATCGTGCTGAGACCAAGGCGCGTGTTCCTTACGTTAAGGAAGTCTATCTGGGCAGTGTGCTTAGCCTCACCGATGGATCGGCTGAACCCTATGTCTCCTGTTTTGCGTTGGCGCGTGCTGCCCGTCGTTTCGGCGCCGTGATTCACCAAGACCGCCAGGTGACCGGCCTCCAGGTGATCGATGGCAAGGTGCAAGGTGTTTTGACACCTCAAGGCCCAATTGCTGCTCAGCATGTTGTTAACGCAGCCGGTGCCTGGGCTGCCTCTATTGGCAAGATGCTGGGGATCAACATCCCTGCAACCAACAAACGTTCGCACTTGCTAGTCACTGAACGCCTGCCGCATTTTATTGACCCATTTCTTAGCACTGATATCTATGGATATTTCCGTCAAACTGTGTCCGGCAATGTTCTGATCGGCTATCCTGCTAGACCACTGGTTGATCCAGAAGACCGTAGGGTGACCTACGAGGCGGTTGACATGGGAGCCAAGCGTACCAACACAATCATCCCTCGTTTGAGAGGGGTTTCACTGATACGCAGCTTTACCGGTTACACTGTCTGGACCCCCGACTTGCTTCCGGTGGTCGGACCGGTCAAGCAATTTGAAGGCTTATATGTTGCTGCTGCTTTTTGTGGCCTTGGATTTGCCATTGGACCAGGTATCGGGAAACTGATGGCTGAGCTCGTCTCTACCGGAAAAACTTCTCTGAACATTGACGCATATCGCCTGGAGCGTTTCGATAATAACCGGGCAGAAAATCCTTAATCGGGGGATCAGATAGCTGTTGAATCGGATCGTTATGCTTTACTACAAAGACCAGTAAGCACCCTTTGGGTGGTAGGGCGTTTGCTGGTCTTTGCTTGGTATCTTGCCTGCGTGCCGGGGGTGGTATAACCCGCAGATCGCTTAATTGCGCGACTTTACGAACACCCTAGCAGATGTCCTACAATACCTTGACGAGAGCAGATGAGTACTTTCGATGAAGAGTATGCACCTTAAAAATGAGATCGCCTAGCGCGAACTGAGCGATTTTTGTAGCAAACCCTCGGTCGGTTAGGACCATATCACCAAACGATTGAGACCGGCGATAATGTGCAGCTTTCACAGCTACGA
>CAZLOC010000548.1:0-2667 GCA_964560935.1 uncultured Anaerolineaceae bacterium
CCACATACCTGGGCGGTTTATACGATCCCGTCCCGGTTATGCTCGACCCGGCACGCCTGGCTTGGGGATTGAGACGGGCCTGCCTGGAGAACGGAGTCCGTCTGTATGAACGGACGCAGGCTACCGATCTGAGTGAAGAAGCGCCCGGAGTCGTCATATGTACACAGTACGGCCAGGTTAAAGCCAAGAAAGTCGCACTAGCGACCAATGCCTTCCCTCCGCTGTTGAAACGCCTGAAGCATTACATCGTGCCCGTTTATGATTACGTATTGATGACCGAGCCGCTGACAAAGGCACAGCGCGACTCAATAGGGTGGAAGAAACGCGTGGGCGTGGGCGACGCGAGCAACCAGTTCCACTACTATCGCACCAGCACCGACGGGCGCATCCTGTTTGGCGGCTACGACGCGGTGTATCACTGGAACAACGGCTTCGGTCCGCACCTGGAAGCAAACCATGAGTCATTCGGGCGACTAGCGGATCATTTCTTCCAAACCTTCCCGCAACTGGAGGGATTGCGCTTCACGCACACCTGGGGCGGCGCAATCGATACCTGCTCACGCTTCAGCGCCTTCTGGGGAAAGGCCTTTGGCGGCAAGCTGGTTTACGTGGCTGGTTATACTGGGCTGGGCGTAGGCGCCGCGCGCTTCGGCGCACAAGTGATGCTGGACCTTTTGAATGGCGAGGATAACGAACGCACTCGTCTGAGAATGGTGCGCGAGAAACCCCTCCCCTTCCCGCCGGAGCCTGTCCGTTCGGCGGTGGTCAACCTGACGCGCTGGTCGATGGATCAGGCGGATAGAAACGAAGGACGGCGCAACCTGTGGTTGAAATTGCTGGACATGAGCGGGTTAGGTTTTGACTCATGAGGTAGCGATGAAATACCGCAATGTATCCATCTTTATCTTGATACTTCTGGGCTTATGCACTCACGGATGCACAGCCAGCACCAGGCATGAAATTGGGACGGCAACCCCAACCCCCAGTCCTTCCCTTGGAGATGCGTGGGTGAGAGCAAGCGATGGGATGCGCATGGTTTACGTCCCGGCGGGCAAATTCGAGATGGGCAGCGACTACGAGGGCACGGCTTTTGCGCGTCAATTGTGCAAGGACTACAGCGGGAAGGACGCGATCGCGGTCTGCAAGGCAGCCGCATTTGGGAACGAAAAACCAGTCCACACAGTCACGCTAAGCGGTTTCTGGATCGACCAGGCCGAAGTGACCAATGGGCAGTATCAAAAATGTGAACAAGCTAGCGCCTGTACACCACCAGCGGATTCAAGCTCTTACACCCGTCCAACCTATTACGGAAACCCCGACTACACTGATTTCCCGGTTATCTGGGTTACGCGGGATCAGGCCAACGACTATTGCACCTGGGCTGGCGGGCACCTGCCCACCGAAGCGGAATGGGAATATGCGGCCAGGGGCCCAGAGAGTTGGCTCTTCCCCTGGGGGGACAGCTTCGACGGGACTCGCCTTAATTATTGTGACGCGAATTGTGGTGCCGGCCCAAACGACCCGAGCATTGACGATAGCTACGCCGACACCGCACCAGTTGGCAGTTTTCCAACCGGGGCAAGCTGGAACAGGGCGCTAGATATGGCAGGCAACGTACGCGAATGGGTGGCGGATTGGTACGCTCCATATACGCCTGATCCGCAGGTCAACCCTTCCGGCCCGGCCACGGGCGAATCCAGAATCCCGCGCGGCGGCTCATGGCTGGACAAACCGGACGATACGCGCAGCGCCAACCGCGGAGAAAATACCCCCGACTATACCCGCCACAAGGTGGGCTTCCGTTGCGCCAAAGAGGATGCAGCTGGCTTGCCTTTATTGATTTTTTCTATTGCTATTTTAGCAAAATAGAAACTTCCGATAGTCTCCCTCTACGGTGCAGTTGTCTCTTGAACCGCGATACCCCTACGGGGCACTTAGAACGCAAAGTCCGCAAAGGTTTAATAAGGTTTTCTTCGCGTTCTTTCCCGAAGGACACCGGGACGGTGTGCGGCCTTCGCGGTAAATTTGCACGATTTTGCCCACCTGCACTCAATAGGGAGACCACCAAACTTCCATTTTTTACAAAAAATTGGTAGTAGAAATCCGCCCCCCAAAGTTGTACAATATATTTTGAGATTCATCCGTTTTTATTCACAACAAGGAGGATGAGAAAATGCTTGTCAAACGCACGATCCAATTGGGCCTGGTAGTAGTTTTACTATTTGTATCCCTTGGGTTCACCAGCAGCGCGTCTGCCAGCGGGTATTGCCCCAGCAGCTACGTGGTGCAGCCGGGTGACTGGCTGGCCAAGATCGCCAGGCGCTGTGGCGTCACCTTATCCCAAATGTACGCAGCCAACCCTGGGGTTGGTTCCTACATCTACCCGGGGCAGGTACTGTATATCCCTGGCGGATACGACGGTGGATACGATTACGGCTATTACTGCGGCCCATCCTATAGCGCATATTATGGCAATTACTATGTGGTCTGCCGCGGCGATACCCTGAGCGGGATTGCGCGCTATTACGGTGTGAGCACGTCTTACCTGCAATGGCGTAACGGCATTAGCAATGCCAATCGGATTTACGCCGGGCAGTTCATTTATCCATAACGCGTCTCACGGATCCCCAGAACCTCTAACCATAGACGAGACCAATCGAGCCAGGC
>CAZLOC010000549.1:0-2666 GCA_964560935.1 uncultured Anaerolineaceae bacterium
ACATGCGTTTGAGTTCGGCAGTGTCCTTGTCAAGCTTTTGCAGTGCACCGGACCCAATGACCTCCTCGCCGTTTAAGGCGACTAAAAACGCGCCCTTGGCGTCGAAATAATGGGTTTGCACGTCATCTACATCTTTTAACTCCCCCACGGCCTCAAAGTGACGGATGCTGTCTTCCAATGTGCCTTCGAATCCGAAGATATTGTAGGCAACCGTCAAAATGACGCGTTTGACAGCGGGGATTTCTTCCTCGAGGATGGGGCGGATCGTAATCATGAAATCTGATTTTACCCCTTTGCAGGGATGAAAACCCCTGATTCTAGCGGATTTTGTAGTTGCTTTCAAAACGCCCCACTTGATGGCAAAAAACAGGCTTTTTGAGAGTATTTTCCCTTGAAAGCGGTGCAAAAAATGGAAGTCACTTCCCACTTTCATTCCCAAACCACAAAATCCATCAGAATCAGGAAAACTCAATCTCACCACTCCTGGGCGTTTTATCAGACTATATGTCTGTGTGTCTGGGTTATTCTGGTAGCAGCCGGTATCGCCAATACAGTCGCCATTAAGTGGTTGATTGCTGTATTCAAAAACGAAGATAGCGAAGCCGATTCAAATGGCTAAATAATTCTAAGGTTTACATAAAAACAGAGACGAATTGCTCCGTCTCTGTTTTTTTATGAAGACTTCCGTTTTCGACTCTGAGTGTTTACACTTCAATAATCGAATCTTCCGAATCGAACTCGTTGGGAACGTAGGCATCCGCCTGCCAGTCGTTTTCCCAGCGCTCTCCATCCAGTAGATAACGAAATTTGTATCGCTTTCCGGAATCCAATGTGGCCGATGCTTTGAAACTGCCGTTTTCATACCGTCGCATTTTCTTTGGGGCCTTCTCCCAATCGGTAAAATCGCCGTGTAGGTGCGCAGTTTTGGCTTCGACTGCCGCAGGCAGTTCAAAGGTGACTTTGCATGTTTTCTTATCCTTTGAGTACTTCTTGGTAAGCATATAAATTCCTTTCTTTTCAACCGGTAAGTGAGTAAAGTTTACCCCCTAAAGGGTATAGTAGGATTAATAACTTGAAAACATGTGATTGCGAATAGATTGAATCCCGTCTTTTCACTCGGTAAGTGTATAATTAGACCCATGAATAGAATAAATGCTGGTACTAGAGCTACCACTCGACTTCAAAGAGTTTTTGCAACTCCCGGAGAAGCAGGAAATTAAATGTTTGCTGATGGGGGGATATGCAGATGGTTGAATCTAAGCTATTATGACAAAGGAGAATATGATGAACACCCACTTCAAAATGCTTGTGTTGGCTGGATTGGTTTTGACTCTCGTATTAGGCGCGTGCGCACCCGCATCAACGCCGACGCCAACCCTGCCAGCGCCTACCGAACAGCCTCCAACACTTGAGCCGCCGACCGCCATTCCAAGCCCCACAATTGTGCCAGTGAACCTGGCCGGGCCGCAGGCGGGCTCGGAGATGGCCTGGGCGGATGGGAGCGTGCTGGTCTTTGTGCCCGCGGGACAGTTCACGATGGGTTCCGGTTCTCCTGATGCCCCGGAACGGACGGTCTATCTCGATGATTACTGGATCTACCAGACCGAAGTGACCAACAGCATGTATGCCTTCTGTGTGGCAGTGGGCGCCTGTGCTCCCCCGGCCCAGGAACTGGGCACACCTGTCTACGATAACCCCGTTTATGCCAATTACCCCATTGTGGGTGTAAGCTGGGATATGACTGCCAACTACTGCGCCTGGATTGGCGGTAGCCTTCCCACCGAAGCCCAGTGGGAGAAAGCTGCTCGGAGCTCTTCTGGCGCGCCATACCCTTGGGGTAGTGAGGAGGCAAACTGTGATCTGGGCAACTTTGCGGGATGTGTTGGCGCCCTTACCGATGTGACCAAATACGTTGATGGCGCCAGTCCCTACGGGGTGCTGGATATGGCTGGCAATGTCTTTGAGTGGGTGAATGACTTTTACGATGAAAATTACTACAACAGCGCCCCGGCGGAGAATCCCGCCGGGCCCGAATCGGGCGAATCCCGCGTGGTGCGCGGCAGTGGGTTTGAAACGGACATCGAACAGGCAGCATCAGCCATCCGCCACCCGGCTGGGAATGCTTATCACAACCGTGACCTGGGCTTCCGCTGCGCGATCCAACAGCCCGCTGCGTTAGCGCCTATGTGCCAGATATCCTCCTATATCCCAAGCGCAGTCATTTCCAGCGCCGACTGTCAGTTGCCGGATGTTAGCGTGGGCGCTTCTTATTGTGAGTTCAACCGTCCTTTCACGACTGTTGATCTGGAGCCAGGGGCTACTTTCGAGGTGCGTACTGATGGTTACAGATGTGAAGAAGCAGTGGTCGATGGACAGCGTCGCTTGACCTGTAGCGGGCTGGATGGCACCACCGGAGAAGTGACGGTATGTAATACGGCCTGTAGCAACTTACCGGATGTCACCGGCGCCTCCTCAGTCTGTGATCCCGGTTATGGCCTGGATAGTAGTACAGGAACTTGTTTGTATTCGCCGGTGTCACCTGAGTTCGGTGTGGCCGGATGCCCGGTCGGTTATGTGATGACTGACCGCGGGGGGCAGGTTACCTGTGCGCCCGGCCTGGCTGGTGATGGTCTTTGCCCGGATGGCATGTATTTCGACAGTCAGTA
>CAZLOC010000550.1:0-2648 GCA_964560935.1 uncultured Anaerolineaceae bacterium
CGCCGTTTTCGTTCGTGTCCTCGTCGAATGTGCTGCTGTTTGAGAACGCCGTGCCTGCCTTCGTAGACATCGATCCGCGTACAGGAAACATCGATCCCGAATTGGTGGCGGATGCGGCCAGGAATACCGAGAAGTATTTGCCGCGAAAATCGAAAATCGCAAATCGTGAATTGAAGGCCATCCTCCCCGTAGACGTGTTCGGCCAACCCGCTGACATGGATCCCATCAATGCTGTTGCCAAGGAGCATGGCCTGACGGTGATCGAAGATTCTTGCGAGGCGCTGGGGGCCGAATACAAAGGAAAACCTGCCGGGACGCTGGGCGATTACGGCGTGTTCGCGTTCTATCCTAACAAGCAGATCACCACTGGTGAGGGCGGGATGGTGGTCACCGACGACGACGGGGCCGCCGATTTCATGCGCTCACTGCGCAACCAGGGACGGGCTGTCGGCGACACCTGGCTGCAACACACGTTTCTTGGCTACAACTATCGCCTGGACGAGATGTCCGCGGCGCTGGGGGTCACACAGATGCACAGGCTGGATGCGTTGCTCACGAAACGGGAGCAGGTGGCGGCCTGGTACGAAGCGCGCCTGAGCGAAATCCCAGGCGTCGAAGTTCCCATCGTCGAGGCCTACACCACACGTATGTCGTGGTTCGTCTACGTCGTCCGTTTCGATGCCAGGATCGACCGCGATGCGCTGGCGAAGCGTCTCGAAGAGAAGGACGTGCCTGCCCGTCCGTATTTCCTGCCGATCCATTTGCAGCCTTACATGGCTGAGCGTTTCGGCTGGCGCGAGGGCGACTTCCCCGTCACCGAAGACCTGGGGCGGCGCGGGCTGGCGCTGCCGTTTTCAGGCGTGATGGCGGAGGAGCAGGTGGAGTACGTCTGCCGGTCGATCCGGGAGGCTTTGAGCGCGGCGTGAACGACGGTCATTATCCCCCTCCCAAGCAATTCGGGCTGTTGCTCCACGGCATTCTGATCCTGGTGCTGGTCGGGCTTTCGGCTTGGGGTATCTGGAACCTGACGCGCGCCGAGGTGGGGGTAAACTTCGTCATCTTTTTGCTGGACGCGTTGCTGGCGCTGGTGCCGGTGCCGTTGTTGGTCTACCGCGCTTATGCCTTGATGCGCGCAGACTACATCCTTGACCGCGACAGCCTGGAACTGCGCTGGGGACTGCGTGACGAGGACATCCCGCTGACCGATATCGAATGGCTGCGCCCCGCATCGGATCTGACTACGCCCCTGCGCCTGCCCTGGTTACCCATACCGGGCGCCGTGCTGGGGCTGCGTCGCCACGCGGACCTGGGCGTGGTTGAGTTCCTGGCGGCGGACCCGAGGAACATCCTATTGGTGGCGACATCCAAACGCGTGTACGCCATTTCGCCGACCAACGCGGCCAAATTTGCGCAGACCTTCGCCCGCACGATCGAGATGGGCAGCCTGACTCCCGCAGAAGCCAGGTCGGTTTACCCGTCCTTTATTTTCTCGCGGGCCTGGGAAAATCCATTGGCGCGCTTCCTGTGGCTGATTGGGCTGTTCCTGAATATCGGGCTGGTGGTCTGGGTGGGGCTGACCATCCCAACGCTCAGCCAGGTATCACTTGGATTTGCGCCCTCCGGTGCGGCGTTGTCGCCTTCTCCGGCGAGTCAGTTGATCTTGCTGCCGATTGAAAGCTCTTTCCTGTTCCTGGCCGGGCTATTTGCGGGATTGTATTACTATCGCTGGGAAAACCACCGTATCCTGGCGCTCATCCTGTGGGCTTCGGGCGCGTTGACAAGTCTGTTGTTTTTGTTGGCGGTGTTGTTTATTGTGTCGACGCCGGTATAGCCCTCACCCGACCCTCACCCCCGGCCCCTCTCCCTGGAAGGGAGAGGGGGGATTCTAGTACATGCAACTCATCATCGGAATTCTGCTTGCCATCCTCATCGCTTATCTGGCCTATCGCGCCCGCAGCCTGGACCGCAGCGGGGCGTATGCGGCTTTTGTCGTCGGGACGGTCATCTTCGGGCTGGGCGGCTGGGGTTGGGCGATTCTCTTGCTCACTTTTTTCATCACCTCCAGCGGATTGAGCCGCGCGTTTAAAGATCGCAAACGGGAAGCAAACGAAAAATACGCCAAGGGCGGGCAGCGCGATGCCGGTCAGGTGTTCGGCAACGGTGGGATCGCGACCCTGTTCGCTGCGCTGCACTTTGTCTTCCCCGAAGCAACCTGGCCCTGGCTGGGGTTCGCGGCTTCGCTGGCGGCGGTCAATGCGGATACCTGGGCCACGGAATTGGGTGTACTGAACCCAACTTCCCCCAGATTGATCACGGACTTGCGCAAAGCCGTCGAAAAGGGGACGTCCGGCGGGATTTCGCCGGTCGGAACACTGGCATCGCTGGCCGGGGCAGGAATCATCGGAATACTGGCTGCATTACTATCCCCAACAGGAAGCGACTGGTCGATTTTTTTATGGGTCACCATTGCTGGTTTGCTCGGCTCGCTGTTTGACTCGTTGTTGGGTGCAACGGTGCAGGCCATTTACTACTGTCCAGCCTGCCAGAAAGAGACCGAGCGCAACCCCACGCATAGCTGCGGCACGCAAACGACTCAAATCCGCGGCTGGACGTGGCTGGACAATGATTGGGTCAATTTTGCGTGTGGG
>CAZLOC010000551.1:0-2635 GCA_964560935.1 uncultured Anaerolineaceae bacterium
ACCTGGATGCGCCTGTCTGCGCGTATCTGCCCAAATTCAAGCTCGCTGACAAGGATGTGGCCGAAAAAGTCACCATCCGCCATCTGCTGACCCACACCGGCGGCTGGGTTGGCGATTACTTCAACGATTACGGGGACGGAGACGATGCGCTGGCGAAGATGGTGCGCGCTGTCTCCAAACTGGAACAGGTCACGCCGCTGGGCGAAGTCTGGTCCTATAACAACACCGGGTTCAATATCGCCGGACGGGTGGTGGAAGTGGTAACCGGGACGCCCTTCGAAACCGTTGCGCAGGAAATGATCCTCGATCCGCTCGGCATGGATATGACCTTCTACTTCCCGGATGACGTCATGATCACGCATCGTTTTGTGGTTGGGCACTATAAGGAGGGCAAAAAAGTCAAGGTATCGCGTCCCTGGGCCATCGGGCGGGCCGGGGCGCCTGTGGGCGGCGTAATCAGCACGGTCAAAGATTTACTGACTTACGCCCGATTCCATATGGATGATGGCAAGATCGCCAGTGGGGAGAAACTCCTTTCGGCTAAAAGCTTGAAGCAGATGCGCAAGCCACTCTATCCAGCCAGCGGATTTGACAAGATCGGCCTGACCTGGTTCATTCGTGATGTGGAGGGGGTAAATATCGTCAACCACGGCGGCGCAACCAACGGACAGATCGCCGGGCTGTATTTTGTCCCTGAGGAGCAGTTTGCCCTGGTTGTGCTGACCAACAGCGAAGATGGAAGAACGATCACCGGTACGGCGCTCAAGAAGGCGCTGAAGGTTTACCTGGATGTTGACCTGGTCATCCCGGAACCGGTCGAAACGCCCGAAGAGGATTTGCGCGAATACGTCGGCAACTATGAACTGCCCCTGCTGGCTTATGGACTCAAGCTGAAAAAAGGTCGCCTCATGCTTCATGAGAAACCGCGCGGCGGCTTTCCGAAACCCGATTCGCCCCCGCTGCCGGCTCCACCCCCAATGCGCGCGGCGTTCTATGAAAAGGACAAGATCATCGTCCTGGATGAGCCAATGAAAAACTCGCTGGGCGAGTTCCTGCGCGGAGCGGATGGAAAACTCCAATACTTCCGGCTTTCGTCGCGCGTTCTCAAGAAAATCGATTAGATTATGGAAATTGCGCCTGACTCTTTACCCCGCCAATCCCTCTACAAAATCTTGATCGGTTCGGTCGTGCCGCGACCGATCGGCTGGATCTCAACTGTCGACACCAGCGGGCAGCCAAATCTGGCTCCGTTCTCGTTCTTCAACGTGGTCTGCGCCAAGCCACCGACGGTATTGTTCTGTCCCATGATCCGTAGCACGGACGAAAACCCAAAAGACACCCTCGATAATGTCAAAGCGACTGGTGAGTTTGTGGTCAACATCGTGACCGAAGAATTGGCCTCAGCCATGGTCGCTTCGTCGGTGGAAATCGCTTCGGATGTGAATGAGTTCGAATTGACCGGGCTGGCGACTACGCCGTCCGTCATGGTCAAAGCGCCGCGCGTGGCGGAGAGCCCCATCCATTTCGAGTGCAAGGTCTCACAAATCATAGAAGTCGGGAACCAGCGCTGGGGCGGGAGCGTCGTACTGGGTGAGATTGTCCACCTGCACGTGGACGAGCGCGTGCTCATCGGCGAGGACAAGATCGATTTGGCGGCGCTCAGGCCCATCGGTCGCCTGGCCGGAAGCGCCTACGTCCGCATGACAGACCTCTTCGAGATGGAACGTCCCAAATCTCAGATCCAAGCAAAATAAGGATGAAAGCGTTCGGAAACCAAAAAATCGAACCGGGGATACACGGAGATGAACGTCCACCGGTTCGATAAACGGCAAGAAATCGATCATCAAACGTTGAAGGACATCCAGATGACTTCGTTTATCCAGGAAATCGTTTTCACCCCTGTTCATCTATGGTGAAATTGAATTACCGAATACTCTAAAGGATACCTTATGAAAACACACAGGATTGCTCTCACAGGATTGATTTCTTTGCTGCTGGCGCTCTCGGCCTGCAATTTCCCTGGTACGTCTTCCGAGCCATCCCTGAACGAGCAGGCGGCCACCATCGTAGCCATGACGCTCAATGCCGTGCAGACCAGCACGCCTTCCAAGACACCCCAACCTGCTAATTCGCCCACACTGTCCATCACGCGCACGCCAACGCCGACCATCACGCCGACCTATTCCGTGCCGCTGCTCACGGTCAACGAACCCACCAACTGCCGAACCGGCCCGGGACAATCGTATGATATCCTGTTCACTTTGCTGCCAGGCGCTTCCGTGGAGATCGTGGGGCGCTACCCAACCAATAATTACTGGACCGTCAAAGTGCAAGGCTTGCAGGAACCCTGCTGGATCTGGGGCGAGTATTCGACGACATCCGGCAGCTACTGGGCGGTTCCGTCGGTCACTCCGCCCGCCACTGCAACCGCCAGCCCACCCGCAGCGCCAAGCATAGCCAATTGGGAGTACCTTTGCGGGTTCGGTAACGCAACCGTCAACCTGAAATGGAACGATCGCGCCGAGAACGAAAGCGGGTATCGCATCTATCGTGATGACAAACAAGTTACGGAATTACCCCCTAACTCGAGTACTTACTCAGAGGTGATTGAAGTAGAAGGTGGCGAGACCATCAC
>CAZLOC010000552.1:0-2625 GCA_964560935.1 uncultured Anaerolineaceae bacterium
AATTCAATCCCTGCTTGCGCCGGGATATCCTGCTCTTCATAGGGATGCTTGATCTCCTTCATTTCTGTCACCAGATCGGCAAACTCAATCAACTCCCGCGGGGCCTCGCGCCCGGTGATGATCAGGTGTAGCATGGGCGATTTATTTTCTTTCAGCCAGGCGATGACTTCGTTCACGTCCAGCCAGCCAAAGTGCAGGGGATAGGTGAATTCGTCCAGCACTATCAGATCATACAAATCGCTGGCGATCTTTTCCTGCGCCATTTTCCAGCCATGCAGCGCCCTGGCAGTGGTCTCGTCCATGTCTTTGGAAAGCCAGGTAAAGCCGTCCCCGGTCGAGAGCCATTCGATGCCTAATTTCTGCGCAGCTTTCACCTCGCCCCATTTACCGGTCTCGGCTTTGATGAACTGGATGACACAGATTCTCAGTCCGCGTCCCCAGGCACGCAGCACGACACCGAAGGCCGCCGTGGACTTCCCCTTCCCTTCCCCGGTGTTGACGATTACCAGACCTTTCTTGTTTTTTGCCATAGTGCCTCGCTATTATTTCTACACCGTTGGTCGAGTAGCCCGAAGCGCTAGCTGAGGGCATATCGAGACCACCAATTTCTAGTCAACTTCTTATAATGGTTATATGTTACTTGTTGGTCTCGATACGGGCTGGAAAGAGCACCCAGCCCTACTCGACCAACGGAGGATACTTTTTTTATTACTGATCCAACATCCCTTGCGGGAAAATGATCGGCGCGCCCGTGACAGGGTGTGGCACAACTTCAACCGGGGTCCGATAGGCAGCGCTGATGTGCTCCGCGCGAATGACCTCCTGAGGAGTACCCAGACTTCTCAGTTCTCCGTCCACCAGCAGGGCGACCTTATCCGCAAAGAACGAAACCAGGTTGAGGTCGTGCAGCGCCATCAGGACGGCCAGTTGTTTCTGTTTCGCCAGGTTCTTTACCAGCGATAACAGATTGGTCTGGTGCTGCAAATCGAGGTGGTTGGTGGGTTCATCCAGCATCAAGACCGGCGTGGATTGGGCCAGGGCGCGCGCCAGCAGGACGCGCTGCTGCTCGCCACCCGAAAGGTTGGCGATCTGCCGGTCCGCGAACGCGTCCAGGCAAGTTTGTTCAAGCGCCAGACGGACGGCAGCCCGGTCAGTCTCCCCTTCCTGTCCCAGCCAGTTCAGGTAGGGCGTGCGCCCCATCATGACGGCCTGCTCGACGGAAAACGCGCCGCCCAACTGGCGCGCCTGGGGCACCACCGCCAATATCTTCGCCCGCTGATTGTGGGCCATGATGGTCAGGTCATGCCCGTCAACACTCACCTGCCCGGATACGACCGGCACCACCCCACTCGCCGCGCGGATCAAGGTCGATTTGCCCGCCCCGTTCGGCCCGATCAAAGCCAGGATTTCACCGGGCAGCACCTCGAAAGAAACGTTCCGCAGAACAACCTTGTCACCGTAAGCGACCGTCAGAGAGTCTATTTTCAACATAGCTACCAGAACACCTCGCGCTTGGCCCGCCGCAGGATCCATAAGAAGAAAGGCGCACCGGCCATGGCTGTGACGATCCCAACCGGCAGGGTCGAAGGCGCCAACAGGATGCGCGCCAGCATATCAGCCAGCAACAACGCGCTGCCGCCCCCCAGGATGGACAACGGGATCAGCCGCCGGTAATCCGGCCCCCAGATAATGCGGATCATGTGCGGGACGATCAGACCGACAAACCCGATCACCCCCGAAAACGCAACTGCTACCGCTGTGGTCAGGGATGCGACCACGATGATGAACACCTTGGCCCGGTCCACATTCAGTCCCATTTGTTTGGCTTCTTCCTCCCCGAACTGCAGGACGTTCAACATGTGACCGGAGACGGACAACAGTCCCATCCCGATAAGCATATAAGGCAGGGCCGCGATTACCGGGTCCCAGCCGGCGATCGGCGAACCGCCCAGCAGGAAGGAAATGGCCCGATGCAGTTGCAGTTCGGTACGAAGCATCAGAAAAGACGTCAGGGCAGAGGCAAAGGCTCCAATGGCCACGCCCGCCAGGATCAGCGTCGTCAACGGGACCAGGCCATCGACGCGCGCCAGGTTATAGACCAGCACCACGGTCAGGATCGCGCCCACAAAAGCGCCGGCAGGCACCAGGTAAAACCCCAGCAGATTTGTCGGCCAGTTGAGCGCCATCGCGAACACAGCGCCCAATCCGGCCCCGGAGGCGACCCCGATCAGGTAGGGGTCGGCCAGCGGGTTGCGGAACAAGCCCTGGTACGCCGCGCCGCTGCTCCCCAGAGCTGCTCCCGTCAAAACGACCAGCACCGTGTGCGGCAGTCGCACCGCTAAAATGATGGCCGAAAATGATGCCGGCCAATCGGGATCGATATGCAACCACGCTAGCTGGGAGGCCAGGATACGCAAGATAGTTTCCGGCGGAATAAACACAGCCCCCAGCGCAACGCTGAAGATAAAAGCGATGAGCAGGAGCAGGGTATTTAGCAGGTAAGGTCGGTGGCGAATCATTGAGTGAAACAAGTAGAAGCTCAATAAACATTAAATGTCATCCTGAGGCGGAGCCGAAGGATCTCCTGCGCTCCGCGCAGGGATTCTCACCTGCACTGCACCGAAC
>CAZLOC010000553.1:0-2619 GCA_964560935.1 uncultured Anaerolineaceae bacterium
CGTTTCAGCATGCGAGCTAAGCTGGTCATTGCCTTCGTGACCGTCGCGATGATCCCTTTAGTGATCCTGGCGATTGTGAACAATATCCAAACCTCTCAGTATTTGACGGAAGCATCGCAGTCCGGGTTGATTGAGTTAGCAGAAACTACCGCCGGTCAAATTGACGACTATCTGCGCAATGAGTTATATACGATCCGAGTTGAAGCGCAGTTACCAGATTTTGTTGCTCTGCTGAGTTTGCCTTCCGATGAAAGAGAAAATAGCGATTCATATCTTCAGGTTAAAGAGATTATCTCGCGGTATTCCAGGCGTGATCCTGTTTTTATTAAGTCTTATGCCTTGATTGACGCTAAAGGCGCTAATGTACAAGACTCAAATGCGGAGAACATCGGAATATCTGAAGTGGGGCAAGATTACTTCGTCAAAACCCTTATTTCAGGCTACCCAACCATTTCCCACATTTATTTTGAAGATATCCCCGTTATCTATATCGCGAGCCCAGTGCGTAATAATTCTGGAGAGATTATCGGTGTCTTGAGGGCCAAGTATGATGCGCGGGTGCTGCAAGCAGTTCTGTTGCGAAATCAAAAAAGTGACGCCCGTACAGGGCTCATCTCATTGTTGGATGACTCATATTACATTCGCTTAGCTGACAGCCGGGATCGAGAGAATCTTTATAAGAGTTTGGCTCCATTGAATGAAGTGCAAGTGTCAATGCTCCAAAATTCCCGGCGCTTGCCCGAGGGAGAGTTTGCCAATTTTACCGGTAATGAGCCGCAAGTGATTGAAGGCATCTTGAACTCTAAGATTTCACCGATTTTTGTTGCCCCTGCGGAAGCATTAGACGGTGTTGATGCCTTAACAATATCCAGGCATCTTGAAGACGCGCCATGGCTCGTGCTGGTCCGGCAGTCCTTGGTCGAAGCCCAGGCTCCTGTGGAAACACAGACAAGGCTGGCGGTATTTCTATCGCTGGCTGCCTTGGTCCTGATAGCAGGGGCAGCTTTGCTGGTTTCGCAATCCCTGTCTGCGCCGGTTGTCCATTTGACCCGGGTTGCAGAGAGGGTGGCCTCTGGCGATCTACGCGCTCAAGCTGAGATCAAGACTCAAGACGAAATTGGTAGTCTGGCAAAGACATTTAACAGTATGACCAATGAACTGCGTGCTACATTGGAAGGGCTGGAACAGCGTGTGGCAGACCGCACGCGGGCGATCAAGCTCAGTGCTGAGGTCAGCCGCCAGCTTTCTACATTCTTGGAGCCTTCACAATTGGTAGCCGAGGTGGTTCGATCCTTACAAGACGCGTTTCATTACTACCATGTTCATATCTATCTGTATGATGAGGCAAAAGCCAACCTGGTTATGATGGGTGGAACGGGCGAAGCCGGCAGAATCATGTTGGAGCGCGGCCACGAAATCCCGGCAGGCAAGGGTTTGGTTGGCCGGGCTGCCCAAACGGGCACGGCGATTCTGGTTTCAGATACCTCGCAAGACCCGAACTGGCTGCCGAACCCCCTTTTGCCAGAGACGAAATCCGAAATTTCGGTGCCCATTATCGTCGGTGATGAGATCATGGGCGCGCTCGATGTGCAGCAAGATAAGATCGACGGGCTGGGCCAGGAAGATATCGAAATGTTGTTCGGCATTGCCTCGCAAGTGGCAATCGCCTTGCGAAACGCGAATCAGTACACGGAGGCTCAGCGCAGGGCGCAGCGTGAGGCGCTGGCCAGCCAGATCGCTCACCAGATACAATCTACACGCTCGGTTGAAAGTGCGTTGCAGGTGGCAATACGTGAATTGGGGCGTGTTGTCAATGTATCTCGTACGCGTGTCAGGATCAATTTGTCGAACAACAAAAACAATTAGCCTTGAAAGGCACCGGATATGAATCAAACCGACCTAAAACGCCACTCGACATCTGAGAGACCCCAAGAAGAAGCCAATGCGTGGCTGCCCCTGGCAGTAGGGTTTGTTGTGCTTGTTGTTCTTACGGTTTTCGCTATATTTAACATTTCCCTTGCGGCTCAAACCTTCTCCTGGCAGCCGGTTGTAGGCGCTCTAACCACTATCGGCGGAATTGCCGCATGCGTGGCCGGCATCAGCGCGGGGCGCCGCGGCCATTTTGAGATCGCTGGGGCATTAATGGTCGCTGGAATCGTATTGGCTGGATTAGTGGGTTCGGTGCTTTATGCCGGTCTGGGTTTGTCCATTGGCGTAGCTGTAATGGCCTTAAGTTTAACTGTGGCTATCTTGGTCCTGCCCGTTCGTTGGGCCTCCTGGGCTATGCTGGCTGGTGTTGTAGCAGGTATTACCTGTGGCCTGATCGATTTTTTTAGTCCAGAGATTCAGTTCGATGCAGATACCGCGAGCTATTATCTGATTGGTGTAGTTGTCATCGCAATTGTGGCCTTGAGTGCGATGATGATCTGGCAGATCCGCTCGCTAAGCCTGGCCAATAAACTACTGATAGCGTTTTTGTTCGTCACGCTCCTGGCAGCGGGTACTACCACTTTCCTATCAGCACAAGCCACCACCCGTTCGCTGACCGCTAGTGTGGGCTCTCTGCAACACAGCCTGGCGGACGCACATTCAAAGTCAATTGGTGATCTGCTGGAGCGC
>CAZLOC010000554.1:0-2607 GCA_964560935.1 uncultured Anaerolineaceae bacterium
CGGGGAGGCGAAGCGGGCGAAGCCGTCATCGACGAGGGCGTGGCCCTGCGCTCTGGTATCAAAGTCGGGGACGAGATCGAAATCCGTTCCACACAGGGGACGCAGGATAAATTCTTCTTCCTGAAAGTGGTCGGCCTGGTGGGCAGGCAGTCGTACTTCTTCCAGCCGACGATTTTCGTCCCGCCGGCCACCTGGGAGAAGATGCGCCCGCAGCCCGAAGTGGACCTGCGCGATTCGACGCCATACCCGAACATCATCGCGGTCAAGTTGGAAAACCCAGCGCAGGCTGATTTGATGAAGGAACGTTTGCTGGCGCAGGTGACCAACATCGAAGTGGCCGATATCGAAACGACCATCAACAACATCCCCGGCTACTCGGCCCAGCAGAGCACAGTGCAGACGCAGGGCGCCTTCACGCTGCTGATCGGCATCCTGGTGATCGGCGGGTTCTTCCAGATCCAGGTGCTGCAAAAGGTGCCGCAGATCGGCGTGCTCAAAGCAATCGGCTCGTCGAACGGGGCGGTCGGGCTGGCGGCGGTCATCCAGATCATTGTAGTGACCGCTATCGGCGTCGGCATCGGCGCCGGGCTGACGTATCTGTTCTCGCTGGGTTTCCCGCCCACCATTCCGTTGGCCTTCGACGGCACGCGCTCGCTGCTGGCTGTCATTGCGTTGCTGCTGATCGGCCCGCTGGGCGGTATGGTTTCGATTATTTACGCGGTGCGCATCGAACCGCTCAAGGCGTTGAAGTTGGGATAATTTGTCTCGCTGAGCGGAGGGTCGAGTACCGCGAAGCGGTGTATCGAGACCCGTAGTCGAAGCGCATTTGCGAGGAGTTTGCCCTTCGACTACGCCGTCCTTCGACAAGCTCAGGACGGCTCCGCTCAGGGAGAAGTCAAGGAGTTATTATGAGTGCAGTTGCACTGGAAGTTCGTAACGTAATCAAAACCTTCAACATCGAAGGCGGCGGGACGATCAACGCCGTGGACGATGTCTCTTTCGAAGTGCGCTCCGGCGAGTTCGTGGCGCTGGTCGGGCCGAGCGGCTCGGGCAAGACCACCATGCTCTCCATCCTGGCCGCCCTACTGACGCCCAGCAGCGGACAGGTGCTGATCGATGGGCAGGATTTGTCGCGCCTGAACGAGCGAAAACGTGTCAAGCTGCGCCGCCAGAAGATCGGCTTTACCTTCCAATCCAACAACCTGATCCCGTTTTTGACCGCGCAGGAAAATGTGGACTTTATGTTGCGCCTGAACGGACAGGCCAATAAAGCCGGACGGATGCGCTCTGCGGAAATACTGGCCCGCCTCGGACTCAGCGACCGCCTGCGCAACCTGCCCGGGCAGATGTCCGGCGGACAGCAGCAGCGTGTAGCCATCGCCCGCGCCCTGATCCACAACCCGGCCGTGGTCCTGGCCGACGAGCCGACCGCTTCGCTCGACACCGAGCGCGCCTACCAGGTGGTGGAGACCTTCGCCAACCTGATCCACGAAAACGGGCGCGCCGGGATCATGGTCACGCACGACCTGCGCATGTGCAAATACGTGGATCGCGTGCTGCAAATGCGGGATGGGAAGCTGGTGCGGGTGATAGAAGACCGAAAGGAAATAGGCAATTTGGCAAAAGGGGAGTAACTTCAGCTAAAGGCAAAAACGGGGCGTTCCATCAATGATTGTGCTATAATACAAACAGGTCATTATGACCTGTTTGGAGTGTACAATGGAAACCGTCAATATCTCTGAGGCTAAGAGCCGTTTTTCCGAATTCCTTTCCCGGGCCGCCGGTGGGGAACGCTTTGTCATTTTACGCCGGGCGCGTCCGCTGGCAGCGATCATCAGCGCCGGTGAATTGGAACGTCTCGACCGCGCGGCTGAAATCACACGCCGGCTGGCGCACACCCTGGGGCAATCTTCCGACCTGCTGGAGGGGATCGAGGCCGGTCGTGTCCACCCGGCGATGGCGGCCTTTGGCTTATGGAAAGACGAAGAGGACCTGGAAGACCTGGGGGTACAAATCCTTGAAGATCGGCAGCGCTCTGCTTCCCGCCACAACGTTGACTTATGAGAATCCTGGATACAGATCACTGCGTTGCGCTCTTGCGTGAAACACTGGACTTGCGACAGCACGTTGAACCGGATGAGGAGCTTTTCATCACTGCGGTCAGTGTGGCGAAATTGACGCACGGCGCACAGCGTTACCGGAACCGCGAGGATAATCTCGCCCGTTTGGAAGTGCTGTTCGCCGCGCTAACTATTCTATCCTTCGACGAATCCGCGGCGCGCCGTTTTGGTCGGTTGAAGGCCGAACTTGAAACAAAGGGTGAGCCGCTGAATGACCTGGATTTGCAGATCGCCAGCATCGCCCTCGAACATGATCTACCGTTGGTGACCAACAACACAGCGCATTTTAAGCGCGTAGATGGTCTTCAATTGCAGAATTGGATATCGTAGATACCTGCGCATGTGCAAGCACGAGACCGCGCCCTGCAAATGCGGGATGGGAAGCTGGCGCGGGTGATCGCTGATAAGGATGAAATCGAGATGTTGGCGCGGGGTGGGCTGACGGTAGAGATAAACTAGGAGAAATAAAAGCCCTCGCGATGAGGGC
>CAZLOC010000555.1:0-2600 GCA_964560935.1 uncultured Anaerolineaceae bacterium
GGAACAGGCGTGGACGCCGGAACAGGGTCCAGAAAAAGAGCCGCCAGTATTGGACGCGTTCGACACCGCGGATACCGAGTTGGTAAATAGACCGCCACAGGGCCAGAATATATTGTGGTTCCAGGTGGCCCCTGACTTTGGGTGGCTGATACTCGCGGAGAAATGTCAAGACGCGCTCGTAATAGAACTTGGGCGCGTAGATATGGCTTAGAATCTCGCGATAGCCTTCCCGCAAGGGTTCCAGACCCATCCTGGGGATGATGTTGGTCGAGCCATCCACGTTATCGCCTGAAAATTCATTGACCAGGCGGCCTTCTTTTTGCATGCGCTCGTACAGGCGCGTTCCTAAGGGGGCTTGCAGCAGCCCGACCATAGCCGTCACAATGCCGCTCTTCTGGATGAAGTCGATCTGCTGTTGGAAGATCGAGGCGGAATCATTGTCGAACCCGACGATGAAACCACCCTGTACCTGGAGCCCTGCGCGCTGGAGCTGCTTGACGCTCTCCACCAGATCGCGGCCCTTGTTTTGATTCTTATTACATTCAACCAGGCTGTCTTCATTGGGCGTCTCGATACCCACAAAGACTGTGTCGAACCCGGCTTGTACCATGAGGCGCATCAATTCTGGATCATCCGCCAGGTTAATGGAAGCTTCCGTGCTGAACGGCATACCGGTTTTACCCTTGCGCCATTCAATTAGGGCTGGCAGCACCTCGGTCTTGATATGCTTCTTATTGCCGATAAAGTTGTCGTCCACGAAGAAGATGCTCTTGCGCCAACCCAGCGCGTAAAGACTGTCCAACTCGGCAATGATCTGCGCGGCAGTCTTGGTGCGCGGGCGATGGCCCAGCAATGCGGTCACGTTGCAGAAGTCACAATTGAAGGGGCAGCCGCGCGAGAACTGGATGCTGACCGTGTCGTACTGCTCGAGATTTACTATCTGCCAAAGCGGGACCGGGGTTTGGTGTAGATCGGGGAATTCATCAGACGTGTAAACGCGTCTAGCCCGACCCTGTTCAAGGTCCCGTAAGAACGGCGCGAGTGTCTCCTCAGCCTCGTTCAGGACAAAATGGTCCACATCCGGGAATTGTTCGTGTTCCATCGTGAAGAGCGGGCCGCCTGCCACCACTTTCACACCGGCTGTTTTGCAGCGTTTGATGGTGGTCTGAGCTGATTCGCGCTGCACAACCATGGCGCTGACGAAGACATAATCGGCCCATGCCAGGTCTTCTTCCGTGAGGTCCGTCACATTGAGATCGACCAGCCGTTTTTCCCCCACGGAAGGCAGCATGGCCGCAACGGTCAACAGGCCCAGCGGGGGCGCACCAGCCTTCTTCCGGATAAACTTAAGCGCGTGTTTGAAACTCCAGAAGGTGTCTGGAAATTCGGGGTACACAAGCAGAATTCTCATCGATATTCGCTCCTTTTCGATGATTTGAAAATACGCTGCGAACAACGCCGCAAGCGCTAACCTGGCTTCAGGCAACCAGACTGATGTAAACCGTCTGGCTACACGAGCTGTATCCGGCACGATAGGCGGCGCCATCCACCTTGTACTCGGACATCATAATCGCCCGTCCACTGTCGCCAATCTGCTCCACAAACACCGTTTTCTGGTCGGCTACTCACGTAACGTTAATTTCATCGTCTTCCAAGTCAATCTTCCGGCAGTATTGCTCTACAATCGTTAACATTTGCTTTGAGTCCATATTCTTATTGCCTTCTTCCTCACCAGGCATTAGGCATGACCATATCACCTAGCGTTTCTTTTGCGATTTATTCGATCCAGCCGAGGGGTTTCATGCCGCCTCTATTGAGTGGGGCAGGGCAGTTTTGTTAAACAATCGCATGATGGGGTTGCTCATTGAACAATTGGGTTAGCACGCTTCTATCATTGACCGCTAGTGCTTCTTGAACAAGCGCAACGATCCGTTGTTCAGCATTTGCCGGGGCTACGGTAATCAATTTGTGCCGGTTGGGCTGTCTTGACAATTCATCTGCCAGACGTCCTGTACGACTCAAGGCGATGACCGGACGACCATTCTCCAAACTCAAGTCGATATCTTTTCGGGAAACTTCGCCGCCGTTGATCAAGATCGTCACAGACTGGTGTCCTTTGGATAAGATGGTTGCTGTATCGACAATCCATGGAGACTCATCCCCAAACTGGTTGCCGGGCACAAGGATGAAATGGGAGTAATGAGGTTCTAACTGCCAACGCCGTTTCCCCCACCATAAAAACTTTGTACTACGCGGGCCACCAGGCCAGGTTACCAACTCTTCAGGCGTTACGCCAACCAATGGGAATTTGTAACGATTCCGCCATCTTATTTGGCCGATTTCAGCCATAACCCCCATGTCTGTTCCTCCACAGATGACTACAACGTTCATATCTTCTGCGATCCTGGAAATGGTTTGGATAGCCTGCCTTGTTACCACAGCTTGTTGTTCATCAATCCCACCGCCGATCAGTACGATAACAGGATAATTGCCATCCAGCCGTAATTCTGAGATAGCTTGCGCCAAGTCCGAGCGCTCACCAGGAAAAACGCAGAGTGCTTGCTGTTCAGGAAAAGAAATCTTTAGAGTGCGCATCATTA
>CAZLOC010000556.1:0-2590 GCA_964560935.1 uncultured Anaerolineaceae bacterium
GTCGCCAGTGGTGCGCACCAGCAGCCCCTTTTCTGCCAGTGACTTCATGGCTTCGTTGACACGATCCGCAGGGAGTCCAGTCGTATTGGTCAGATCGAGGAAGTGGTTACAGAGTCTTTGGTTGCTCGCGGTTCTGGTGGCGCAGGTCGCGATGATCTGTTGTGCAAACAGTTCGGCGGGGCCAAGGTCTGCTTCTTCGACTATCGTGCGCAGCGACGCTTTTCGCTGTAGATCGATGGCAGCAGCAAAGGTCACTGCCTCCTCGCCCGACATCGATGCCTCGAACTCCACCGAGCGGAATTCCGAGCCACCGGTCATATGCGCGATAGCCGCGAGCAGCATCTGCGTCGAGGCCGGGCATTCCAGATCGAAGCCGCCCGTAACATTAATCAGCGAGGCGCTGCGGCCCAGCGCATCCCGGTAGACCACGAATTCCCTGACCGTACCGCCGCTCGACAGATAGACGCGAACGAAGCTGCTGGCGGCTCCGAGCACATCGAGAACCGGTACCGCAGCGGGCAGGACATGTCCCGCAGCATCGCACAAACCCGCTTCCGACAGCCCGGCGAAATCGATATTGCCGGCTTTAGGGTACTCGCCCGCTCTAAATGGCGAGATCGCGCTGGGGGTTTTGCCCCAAAGGGCTCCCAGCGCCCCGAGCAAGGCGGCTGGAACCCGGTGCCTTGTCGATTGATCATTCATCTGCCTACCTTCCTTTCCTGTAATCGCGTCCAGCCGGACGCCCTAACTTAAAATCCCATGTTTGCGTTCCTGATCCTTGTGAGTCCGTTGCTGCAAAAACCCTTGGCGCGCCGCATGAAACCATCTGGAAGCATCGCGGATCAAGGGCTGCCCCACAACAGCGCGTCATTCAATTGGTTTGGCAGGGTCTACGGTTTGCTTACCGGTTTGCCAAGTAAGTTATATCTAAACTTCTGATCATTAACGGAATGAGTCATTTGGTACGCAAGGCGATCTAAGTATTTCAATGCATCCCCCGAATTTATAAACTGTTTCACCGGATTCCTGATCAATTTTTTCTCAAAACGACTTACGATCGCATTTACCACTGCAGGCAGTTTTGTGGTGCCGGCCATCCGGTTGAACCTAAGTTTGCCCACCCCCTCGGAAAATGCGATGTCTTCTACAGCTTCGACCGCACCTAAGGCCACACCTTCCGCCAATGGGGTACCTTCGCAATTGGCTTTGCTGATGTTCTTGCCTAGATTCTTCAAAATCGTGTACGCCCATTTGATTGGCTTAGTCGCCGGGCCGGTTAAGGTGCCAAGAATATCGACCCCAAAGTCCGCACCTTCGAGCATCCATTCAGCTCGCCCCTCAAATCTTTTACCAATATCTCTGTCGTGTTGGAGCCACATGGCCGCCTCTTCATAGATAGGCTCCTGGATTTTGTGCTTTATAAGCCTTATTCGTTTTTCTATCGCTAGAGCCCGCATCTCTTCGAGATGCTTGGCGGTGATGTCGTTCATCGCCTGACTCTGCACATCCTGTCCCGTTCTTTCCAACTCCTGATTGTGAGCGCGCCAATTCTCGTTATTGAGATGATTTTCCCAGTTCTTTTTATTCCAGTTATTTATTTCATCACTAGCATTGCTTTCATTGCAGTATATGATTCCGTCTGAAAGGAGATTGATGTAGCCGCCTTCATTGGCATCATATCTAAGGAGCGTATGGCGTCCGTCAGGATAGGTATACTCAATCTCCTCGGGCAAGGAACCGTCCTGCATTTCAACAGGTAGGGCTGGCAGATTGGCCTCAATCTCTTCGGGCAATGAACCGTCCTGCATTTCAGCAGGTAGGGGTGGCAGATTGGCGATTATTGATGCCAGAGCTGCCCCAATCAAACTAGCAATCGCAGGCGGCAATCCGAGCAGCATTGCTATGAGAGCCCCCTCACTTCCAATCCAGCCCTGAAAAGTCCCGCCTGATTCCCTCCAGCCACCATCGTCGGCTAATGCCGTCAAGTCGGGAAACAAAACCGCCGCCCCAATGGGTACAAGAAGGAACATGAATTGCTGTGGAGCCTTCTTGGTATTGAAGTACAAAACCGCTCCCAAAATAGCCATTCCGATCCATGCGTAGTCCAGTACAAGGAGTAAAAATGACGGCGTCGGCAATGTTTTGGATAAACCTATGACCACCAGCGTTATGCCGGAAGCGCCGATTGTCATTAAGACGCTGTCCTTATCAAGAGTGAACCGCTGCCTTTTTATTATCAACATTTGAATATCACGAAGAGCCATGCGGATGACTTCGATCAATATGGCACCTCGGCGTGCCAAGAAAGCCAAAACAGAACTCATGATCATTGCGCCAACAATCAGACTGGTGATCCCAGATAGGGCGCCGTCAAAAAACAGGAACAAGGTTGCCGCGATGGAAAAGCAAAGGGCGGGTAAAAATTTTCCACCTGTTGCCTTGTTCGTAGTGAATATTTGATAAGGCATTTTAAGAATGGAAAAAATCCATTCTATTGGGCTGCCCCCTTTTTTAACGTAAGAAATAAAGAGTGGAATAACAGCGCCAGCCATTGCCCAAAGTAATGTTGAGCTGACTAAGTGGCCCGTGG
>CAZLOC010000557.1:0-2587 GCA_964560935.1 uncultured Anaerolineaceae bacterium
GCGGCGGTCGTAGGTCGCTTTGCAGCGCGCCGGGATGACGGAGTATGCAGGATAAGGCTCGGAGATGATGTCGGTCAGGGCCAGGATGCCTGGGCCCAGCAGGGGATGTTCCCCCAGTTCGATTTTGTCTACTGCTTCGATAACTTTCATCATCAAATGGATGGCATTGACACCCAGGTGTGGTGAGGAAGAGTGAGACGGTTTACCTATCGTCTCAAGATGGATCTCAGCCCGTCCGCGCCCGCCGCGTACCAGGTTCAGTTCGCTGGCTTCGCCAATGACCACAAAATCGGGTTTGACTTCATCCATCACGGTCTTGAGCGCGCCGCCTTCGTAGACTTCTTCCATCACGGATGCAGAGACCACGACTTTGCCCGCCAGCCTGCTTTTGTCCACGCTCCCGGCGGCGTAGAGCATGGCGGCCAGCGCGCCTTTCATGTCGGCGGCGCCGCGCCCGTACAGGCACGAATCCGCTATTTCCGCGCCGAACGGCTCGCGGGTCCAGATCGAACCGGGAGCGATCCCGACGGTGTCAGTGTGCGCGTCAAAAAGCAGGGTTGGGCCGGGGCGCGCGCCCTCGATCAGTCCGACAGCGGAACCGTTCTCGTCCACGCAGGCACGGTCGAATCCCAGACGTTTCATCTCATCCAAAACGATTTGCACCACCGGACCTTCCTCGCAGGATGGGCTGGGCTGGCGGATTAGCCGTTGGGTAAAATCAATCAATGCATTCTTGTTCATGGATTATCCTATCGTGATGCGATTGCGTCCATTAGCCTTGCTTTGATACATAAGGCGATCCGCGCGGTCTACTATGGAATCGATGGTGTCAGTTTTTCGCACCAGCGTACCCCCGATTGATATGGTGGCAGATAAGACTCTTTTGTCTCGGAGGGGTAGATTGGATTGCCTGACTAAATTGAGTAATTTTTCTCCGATCATCAAGAGTGATTCGGCTTCAATATCTTGCAAGATGATCAGGAATTCTTCTCCACCCCAGCGCCCCATTGTATCGCTCTCACGGATATTGGCTCGCAGGGTTTGTGCGATCATACGCAGCACTTCATCGCCCAAATTGTGTCCGTAAGTATCGTTGAGCTCCTTGAAATGATCGGTGTCACAAAATAACAACCCGAATGAGAGTTGGTTCTCGTGGAAGTCCAACATGCAGATTTTGAGACGACTTTCCAGGTGACGCCGGTTGCCGATTGCCGTTAGCGGATCCAGCAGGGCAGTCTGTTGGAGTTTCCGGATGCGGCGCTCGGTTTTCTCGGGCGAGAGACCTTTATTGAACGTTTCAACAGCGCCGACGATGTTTCCACTTTCGTCGCGGATGGCAACTGAGCGTATCTGCACGGGGACCCGATGGCCTTCCGCATGATGCAAATAGACGTACGCCTGGCGAGGCTCGCCATCCTGCATGGTGGCAGCCATCGGGCAGTGGTCTTTGCATAGTACCAGTCCCTGCTCGTTTACGTGGTTAAGGAGATTGTTGCGGCAGGATTTTCCAATGACCTGATCGGCGGCATATCCGGTGATTTTTTCTGCGCCCCGATTCCAGTACGTGATGATGCGGTCACGGTCCAAATAATATACGCCGTCCTGCAAGCTGTTCAGAATTTCCTTGTAGAAGTTATCGTCCATGGTTTGTCATGTTACCATATAAAGGATGGACAGTTAGTGTTAAACCTCCACCTGGATGCCTGAGCCGCTCTCGTAGCGCCTCAACCCCAGACGAAAAACTGCTCCCGCTAAACCCAGGAAGGCCAGCGACCCGAGCAATATTTCCGCTAACGTGACCCAGGTAAAAGTGTGCACGAACTGAGCCGGAAGCGCGCCCATTAATGCGGCCGGGATGAGTGTGAGCAAAATCAATTTGGCCGTATTGTCGAACAGAGTAATGGGATAAATGGCAAAGGTAATGATCGCGTTCAACGCCATACTGCTGAGATAGGACGTGTTGCCGATCCAGAACGCCAGGCTTTGGACCAGGATCATAAAGGCGGCGAAAATGGCTGCGGCGCATAACGTTCCAACCAGGAAGCGCCCTAACCCATCCCAGGTGTATTGACCGGAAAGTGCGTAGCTCACGAAGCCGTAGGTGAAGTCGCCTAATCCGCTGGCGATGCTGCGGCTGGCAACGGTATGCAAGAGCACCGGCCTGGGCATGGAAAGGTAGTAATCCAGCCGCCCTTTGGCGATCACTTCACCCAGGTTGAAGACATTCCCAAATAACAATGAGACCAGCCCAAATCCGCTGGCGATGATGCCGTAGGTGACGAACATATCGTTCAGTCCCCAGCCGCGTATTTCCTTGAAACGGTCGAAGTAAATCACCCAGATCAGGAAATAGATGGCATTGTTGATCATCATGCCGAAGACTTGCAGCAGGAATGCTACCCGATATTCCATCACGGATTGCAGGTTGGCCTTCCAGACGGCGAAGAGAAATTTGAGTTCACGCATAGTTGTTCCAGATGTCATTGCGAACGAGCGTAGCGAGTGCGGCAATCTCCAGCCAGATGGTTTCGTTAGCTAACCGGCTGCAAGAAGATTGCCACGACGCCTACGGCGTCTCGCAACCCCG
>CAZLOC010000558.1:0-2585 GCA_964560935.1 uncultured Anaerolineaceae bacterium
GCTATCAGACGAGCAATCGTTTTTCGGTAACGACGAAAAGCCCGCTCACCGGGACGATCCTCGATGCAAATTCGGGCGGCTTCTGGGGCATGCAGTTCAAGAAGGCTGGCTACGACGTGATGATCATTCGCGGTAAAATCGAGAAGCCTGTTTGGATCGAGATCAAGAATAGCGAGATCCAGTTTCACGATGCGACTAAGCTGTGGGGCATGCGCGTCTTTGCGGTCACAGAAAGGCTTGGGCAGAGCAACAACAAACGCAATGTGTTGTGCATTGGTCCGGCAGGAGAAAATCTGAGCCGTATGGCTGCGATCATGAACGACCGTGAGCGCGCTCTGGCGCGCGGCGGTCCGGGCGCGGTTATGGGTTCCAAGAACCTGAAAGCGGTTGTCGTGGAGGGAAAGGATCATCCCAGCATCGAAGACCCCGAGCGCTTCAAGTTCATGCTCTATGAGACGCGCAAGCTGCTGGCGGCAAGTCCGCTCACCAGCCAAGCGCTGCCGGAGTTTGGCACGGTGGTCCTGATGAACATTATGAATAACATCGGGGCACTGGCGACTCGCAACCATCAGCAAACTCAATTCGAAGGTGCGGATGCCATCTCTGGCGAGGAACTGACCGAAAAATACCTCGTCAAGAATGCTGCCTGCTGGGCTTGCCCGATCGGCTGCACGCGCATCAGCAGGACGGAAAAAGTAGAAGGTGAGGGACCGGAGTTCAAATCCACCTGGGCGTTCGGCGCGCAATGCGGCATTGATGATCTACCTGCCATCATCGAAGCCAACACCTTGTGTAATGATCTGGGGCTGGACACGATCTCTGCCGGTTCGACGATCGCCTGTGCGATGGAGTTGAGTGAAAAGGGCTATCTGGATTCGGATCTGCGCTTCGGACGCGCCGACCAGCTTGCTCCCACCCTTGAGGCGATGGCCTATCGACGCGACATCGGCGCCGACCTCGCCGACGGCAGCTTCCGTTTGGTGACGAAATACGGCCACCCGGAGCTTTCCATGTCCGCCAAAGGATTGGAATTCCCGGCTTACGACCCGCGCGGCATGCAGGGACAAGGATTACTGTATGCCACTTCGAACCGCGGCGGCTGTCACATGCGCGGCAACATGGTTGGACTAGAAGTACTGGGACTGCCCAAGTTGATCGATCGTTTCCAGGTGCAGGGCAAATCCAGCTTCGTGATCCTGCATCAAAACTCCAATGCGGCGATTGACTCGTTGGTCCTCTGCAAGTTCACCAACATGGGTGTCTCAGACGAATACTTTGCGCGCGTCCTTTCAGCCGTGACGGGCATTCCCTATGCAACAGGGGATATGATCAAAGTCGGCGAGCGCGTGTGGAATCTGGAAAGGCTGTACAACCTGCGTGAAGGTTTCAACCGCAAGGATGACACGCTCCCACTGCGCCTGCTGAACGAAGCGCCCGCAGATGGACCCTCACAGGATTGGGTTGTCAAGCTCGAACCGATGTTGAGAGAATATTATCGCGGTCGCGGTTGGGATGAGAACGGCGTGCCGAAGAAACAAAAACTTGTAGAACTCAGCCTTGCCAGTTTGGTTGCAAGACAAGGAGAAAAATGGTAGACGAACGAATTTATGAGATGTTTCGAGCCATTGGCCGCGATCTCTATGTTGCCGGAATGATCAGCTCGCACGGCGGCAACCTCAGTGTCCGCCTGGGGGATCGGGTGGTCATCAAGCGCCGTGGCGCAATGCTTGGAAACCTCAAACCCAGTGACCTGATCGAAACCGGTTTGGAGAAAAATGACAGTGGCGTGGCGCTAGCTTCCACCGAGTTGCTGGCACATCGCACGATTTACAAAATGACCCCTGCATTATCCATTGTTCACTGTCACCCACGCATGGCGATTGCCTTCTCGCTCTCACGAGACGAGATTGTCCCAGTTGACAATGAAGCTTGCTACCTGCTCAAGAAAATACCGGTTGTCACCGAAGAATTTGCCTCAGGGACTCCCGAGATGGCAAAAAAGGTTGCCACCGCATTGCAGGATTACAAAATCATCATGCTGCGTGGTCATGGCAGTTTCGCTATAGGTCAGACTCTTGATGAGGCTTTCTTCTGGAGTAGCACCCTGGAGGAGGCTTGTCAAATCGCCTTATATGCCAAACTTATCGATGAACCTTTTATCGAGTATCGGAAAATGAGCGAATCCTACCACAAGTTTTAATTAGATTCTTTTCCTCTTCTTGAATGATAACGATAGCATGGCTAACAATACCACTTAGAAACCAACAGAGTCAGTATGTCGGTTCAATTGGTGGCTTATACTGAGCCAGAAACGGTTCTAAGTAACCTTATATTTCCACAAAGACCTGCTCAGCGGGATATAAATCTGGTATACGGGTATAAATACCATAGACGATCATTCCCCCACTGGCTCAATTGTAAAAACAAGGTTAAAGGTGCGCTTTCAAGTGAAGATAATCTCCCTTGATAAAACAGGAAATAACTTTGTTTTTGTGTGTAACCCTGTCCTTGCGGCTGGTTCAACGACTCCCAAAAACCTTGCACCTGCGCCCATTCAACAGTGACCAAGTACCAGAAGCGCATCT
>CAZLOC010000559.1:0-2585 GCA_964560935.1 uncultured Anaerolineaceae bacterium
ACCTGTCAACCCAGCCAGGGGGCGAGTATGACAATGTTATAGAGCGACCCTCACCCTAGCCCTCTCCCTGGGAGGGAGAGGGGGGATTCACTCCCAGAATTGTGGCAAATACTCTTTATAAGTTGTCAGGTAATCATCCAGGATTTGTTTCGCCACGCCGATGTCTGTAATCATGGGGTCGAGCAGCAGGCACTGCAATGCCTTTTCACGGCTGCCTTTGATGGCGGCATCCACGCAAAGTTGCCCAACGCTGATCTCACGGCACAAAAGTTCGGCTACAGGTTCAGGCAATGCACCGACATGGACCGGGTTTACGCCCGCGCTATTGACATGTACCGGGGTTTCGACTGTAGCCCCAAAAGGCAGGTTCGCGATCTGGCCGATGTTTGGCCTATTCGCCGCGGGATGGTAATGTGTCCCCCCACCAGCGAGATTTTCGATCATTTCGAGCGCGCCTTCAGAATCCGTGTCCAGCAGGCTCTCGATTGTCAAGTGCCCTTTTGCCATGTCGTTCAGACGGTCGAGACTGAAATCCCGTAGCCCGGCCCACATCTCCCAATCATACAAGCGGATGTTGTACCTTTCCCAGGGTTTGGTCACGGGGTCACTGACCCAGGGCAGGTATTCGCACAGGTGTGTGTCGCCGGGAACAGGGAATAAACCAAAAGCATCGAACACATCCCTCGTGAGCGGTTCAAATGAGGGGGCGAAAGAGGCGAAGCGTTCCCTGAAAAGCGGGTACAAGTTCCCGCCGGTCTCCCTGTCGCGGATGTACAGGATCCAAGTGAAGTGGTTCAGTCCAGCGGCCGTGATCTCGACGCGCGGCAGGACCTGGTGGATGACCTGCTCGCGCAGGGCATGCTGCATGAAGTCGGCGTGCATACCTTCGATGCCGTCGGGCACTTCGATGCCTAATTCGTTTGCCAACACCATGCCCACAAAGACATAGCCGATATAAATCTGGTGGCACAATCCGACCGACCTGATCTGGCTGTGGCGGTTGACGGCGTCGCAAACGCGGGTCATCGGGTTGGTGAAATTGATGAACCAGGCCTCAGGACAGACCTGCTCCATGTCGTGCACGATCCCCATCACTGGCCCGATGTTGCGCGCGGCGTGGGCAAAGCCGCCGGGTCCGCCGTTCTCTGCATAAGGCTGGCGCAGGCCATACTTGAGCGGAATCTCGAAATCGGACTTCCATAGTTCCTCGCGCGGACCAACTTCTATGGCCGAGACGACGAACTCCGCGCCCTCGAGCGCTTCCTTGTGATGGGTGTGGGCGCTGATGGTGAACTTCGCATCCCACTCGACGTTCAGCCTGTTCGCCAGACGATGGACGATGTCCAGGCTTTTGGCATTTCTGTCCACCAGCGCGAGCGTGGAGCCGCGTAATGTCGCGGAGTGGAGCAGGGCAGAGAGGGTATTCTCGCCAAAGGAGGCGCTGCCAGCGCCGATAACGACGATCTTGGTAGGGAGGGTCATAAGATTCTCACCGATGTTGGTTTGGTAGCGATCATTTTAACGCGAATATTCCCAATGAGCGAATTTTTGGAATGGTGCTTTTAGGTTAATGTCGGGGAAAAGGTTCGAGACATTTTGTCATGGTTCATTGGCGAAAGAGCCATATTACAGGGATAAAAAGAAGAGACTGCTTACGACAGTCTCTTTCTTTTTGCCAAATGTGGCTGCTGGATGAAAACCCACCCTACTCTACGTTGATCTCCACATCAGCGCTCATGCCCCAGAGTAAACCTTTTGGCTGTTCATCCAACTGTATGGTGACTTTGAAGACCACATCACCTCCAATCGTGTCGGAAACGGGCGAGATGGCAGTTACCTTGCCGGGAAATTCTTCATTGAGCGCTTCGACAAAGACCCTGGCAGGTTGCTCGACTTGTACTGCGGCGATGTTCAATTCGCTCAGGTCGGTGGTTTCAATCTGCAAATTCTCGAGACTTACGATGACGATGACTACCTGTGCGGGTTGTACGTATTCGCCGGGTGAGATATTGACTTCGACTACTGTGCCTTCAAAGGGCGCCAGGAGTGTGCCCTGAGCAAGAGATGCTTTTGCCACTTCCAAGGCATACCGGCTTTGTTCTACTCTGGAATCTGCCGCTAAGATCTTTTCTGCCGGTGGACTGACATGTACGAATTTGAACGTTTGGAAATTAAATTTTTTCTCACGCTGTCTTTGCATTTTTGCATCGATTTCTGCCGAGGTAAGAGCAGCTTCTGCTGAAATAACGTCATATTCCAATTCGGAAGTATCAAGCTTGACGAGTGCCTGTCCTGCCTGGACTTGGTCACCTTCCGCGACGGTTATATCCTCAACCAGACCTGAAATGACAAAACTCAGGCGCGATTCCTGTGCGGGGACAACCACCGCTGAAGCTTTTACTTGACTGGGTGCAGAAGTGTCTGATGCATCAGGCAAGATGACCGGGATAGGCGTTGTGGTAGGTGCAGGGCTGCAGCCTACCACCACCAGAACAAACGCAGACACTAATAACTTTATCCAGAAGGTACACTTCATGCTATTGCTCCGTTTGGATTTCAACATCAGCACTCATACCCCAGAGTAA
>CAZLOC010000560.1:0-2581 GCA_964560935.1 uncultured Anaerolineaceae bacterium
TAGGGCAATCGCATCTAAATTCAATGATCCGGCGGTTTCTTTGATCAAAATTGATAATTTTGCCGTAAAAAGCCCTCACCCTGCCCTCTCCCGCCGGGAGAGGGGGAAGTCGTCCTGGCAAGAAATGCGGTTATCGGGGTGAGGGAAAAGTGACTGGCATAGGGTGAACGGCTTTGGAAGGCTTTTATGCAGGAAAAATCAGCTTCGAAAGGCAATTTGGGCATAAATTAGATGCGATTGCCCTGTACGCCTCGCCCTGTGGCTATTACTTTTTCTGGTTCTTGATAAAATAGTGATAAATCGTATGGAATACGAACCCGTCATCGGTCTTGAAGTCCACGCCGAACTGCAAACGAAGTCGAAAATGTTTTGCAGTTGCGCAGTTGTAGATTCTGTCTCTGCGCCGCCGAATACCGCCGTGTGCCCCGTTTGCTCTGGCATGCCCGGTACGTTGCCGGTTGTCAATCAGATGGCTGTCGAGTTTGCATTGCGCGTGGCGCTGGCGCTGAACTGCACGGTCAACCCGGTTAGCATTTTCGCGCGCAAGAACTACTTTTACCCCGACCTGCCCAAAGGCTATCAGATATCGCAATACGAACAGCCTCTGGCGGAGCATGGTGCCCTGGTCATCAAAACAGCGGATGGGGAGAAACCCATCCGTGTCCGGCGCGTGCATTTGGAAGAAGACACTGGCAAGCTGACGCATATCACCGAACCTTGCAAAGGTTCCGACCCTTCGACCTCGTCTCAGGGCAAACCCGCGCAAGGCTATAGCTTGGTTGACCTGAACCGCGCAGGCGTGCCGTTGCTGGAGATCGTTTCCGAGCCTGACATGCACTCGGTGGAAGAATCACGCGCCTACGCTGAGTCTTTGCGCGAGATTCTGCGTTATCTCGAAGTCAACTCCGGCGATATGGAGAAGGGCGTCATTCGCTTCGAATCCAATATTTCTGTGCGGCCAAAGGGCACGGATGTCCTTAACACGCGCGTGGAAATCAAGAACCTGAACTCTTTCCGCGCGCTGGAACGCGCCTCGGCCTTTGAGATCGAACGCCAGAGCAAAATTCTGCAAGCGGGTGGAACCGTGGAACAGGAGACGCTCGGCTGGAACGACCTCAAGGAGACGACCTATTCCCAGCGCAGTAAGGAAGACGCGCACGACTACCGCTACTTTCCCGAACCTGACCTGCCTCCGCTTGTAATAGATGAGGCCTGGCTGGAACGTGTCCGCGCGGAACTGCCCGAGTTGCCGCGCGCCAAATATCAGCGCTTCATCGAACAATACGGCTTGACGGAATACGATGCAGGCGTGTTGACGAGCGAGAAGGCGGTGGCGGAATATTTTGAAGAAGCCGTACAGTGTAAAACGGAAAACGTAAGCCCGAAAACACTCGCTAACTGGATGACGGGTGACCTATTCGGGTTGATGAACCAGGCAGCCACCCCCTCCGGGAATAAAATAACGGTAGCAGACCTGAAGGTTCGCCCTGAAGCGCTGGCTGAGTTGATAGGCCTGGTTGCCAAAGGCGAGATCAACCAGTCTACGGGCAAGACCATCCTGGCTGAAATGTTCCAGTCCGGCGAAAGTGCGGCAGAGATCGTCCAGTCGCGCGGGCTCAAGCAAGTCTCAGACGAAGACTTGATCGCTGAGTTGGTGCAGCAAGTCCTAGCGGAAAACCCCGATCAGGTGACAAGCTTCAAGACTGGCAAAGAGACGGTGGTCAACTGGTTGTTCGGGCAGGTGATGAGAAAAGCCGCCGGGAAAGCCAACCCGCAGGTGGTGCGGACAGAGTTGGAGCGGCAATTGAAAGAGTGAGTTTTGACTGATATATTTGTGAACTTTTAGTATTGACGATACGTTAATTCTCGTGTAAGTTTAAGATGCACGGACAATTAGGAATAGAGAATTCTATGATTGAAGTGCAAGACATAGTCGTTCCATAAGCGGGCTCCGTACCGGGATGCCCGCTTATTTTTTCTTAAACCAATTTAAGTAACTCTTAGGAGAAACAAATGTCAGGACAAATCAACGCTTTTGAAATGGCGCAGGAACAGTTCGACGGTGTTGCAAAGATGCTCAACCTGGACCCCGGCATCGCCGAGGTGCTGCGCTGGCCGGCCCGCGAGTATTCGTTTCGCATCCCGGTGCGCATGGACGACGGCTCGCTGCGTGTATTCCAGGGCTTCCGCGTGCAGCACAACGACGCGCGCGGCCCCAACAAGGGCGGCATTCGCTTCCACCCGTCTGAGACGATGGACACCGTCCGCGCTCTGGCGACCTGGATGACCTGGAAATGCGCCGTAGCCGATATCCCGCTGGGTGGCAGCAAAGGCGGCATTATTGTTGACCCTGCAACTCTTTCCACTCTCGAGAAAGAAGAACTGTGCCGTGGCTGGGTGCAGGCCATGTGGAAGAACATCGGCCCGCGCAACGACGTGCCCGCTCCCGATGTCGGCACCACCCCGCAGATGATGGGCTGGATGATGGATGAGTATTCCAAACTGGTCGGCCAGTACACGCCCGGCGTGTTCACCGGCAAGCCCCTGGGCGGCGGCGGCTCTGAAGGCCGCACCGAAGCCA
>CAZLOC010000561.1:0-2580 GCA_964560935.1 uncultured Anaerolineaceae bacterium
CAGAACTGCGTTCATGGGAATATTGTATCCCAATTAAATGATATAGGGGCAGGCCTTAGACCTGCCCCTATATGGGATCGAAATTATGTTATTGATTGGCCTGCGTCACCACCGCGGCAAATGCCCCAGGGTCGCGGACAGCCAGGTCGGCCAGCATCTTGCGATTGATCTCGATATTGGCCTTCTTGATGCTGTGCATCAGGCGACTGTAGGTTGTGCCATTCAGGCGGGCGGCCGCATTGATGCGCGCGATCCACAGTTTGCGCAGGTCGCGCTTGCGTACGCGGCGGTCGCGGAACGAATACCACAGGCTCTTCAGCATGGCCTCATTGGCGCGCCGGAAGAGCAGGTGCTTCGAGCCCTTCTGCCCTTTGGTGAGTTTCAAGACTTTCTTATGACGTCGGTACCCTTGCGGGCCACTTTTTACACGAGCCATTTGTTACCTCCTGCAAACCCCGGGGCGTCGGCGTCCTTCGATACCCTTTCGGGCACAAGCACGCTCAGGATCGCCAGTTGCGTACACCCAGAAGCTGCAAATAAAGAATTCGATATCCGGAGAATTATCCTTTTGGGATTATTCTTCCATATTGGGCGCCAGGCGCTTGATGCGTTTGACAAAACTGCGACCCTGTACGGGCAGCATTTCGCTCAATAACACCTTGGTGCGTTTGGATGTGCGGCGGCGCAGATGGCTCTTACCACCTTTGGTCCGCACCAGCTTGCCAGACCCGGTCAAGCGGAACCGCTTGGAGGTTGCCTTATGGGTCTTCAGCTTGAATTTGCCTTTTTTCGCTTTGCGAGGCACAGCAACTTACTCCTTTCACAAAAAAATACCGCGGGCCCAGATATTCTCCCGCGGAGATTTAGCATCTTTCGGGACGTACTATTTTGCTTCGGACTCAGCCTTGGGCTGCTCGTCCTTTTCTTTCTTTTTTGCGCCGCCTTTGGCGGGGGCCAGAATGACCAGCATCGTGCGGCCTTCCATTTGCGGGGCCTGCTCAATCGTGCTGACGTCTGCCAAGTCGAGGGCAATCTCTTTCAAATCTTCGAGCGCAATTTCAGGGTAATCCATTTCACGTCCACGGAAGCGGATGGTCACTTTGACCTTCATCCCATCTTCCAGCCAGCGGCGGGCATCTTTTACTTTGAAGCCACGGTGGTGCTCATTGGTCTTGGGCCGCAGGCGGATTTCCTTCATCTCGATCTTGGTCTGGGCTTTTTTGGCCTCACGCTCTTTCTTGGCTCGCTCGTAAATGAATTTTCCAAAATCCATCACACGGCAGACGGGTGGGTCGGCGTTGGGCGAGACCTCGACCAGGTCAAGCTCGGCGTCACGGGCAATCTCCAGGGCCTTCTTGATGGGCACCACACCGACATTATCACCGGTGGGGCCGATCAGGCGGACTTCCGCAACGCGGATACCTTCGTTCACTCGAAATTCGTTGGCGCTGATAAGTTTCTCCTTCAATCAAGAACAGACGGCCAGCCTATGGCTGGCTTTTTCGCGGACAGATGATACCATGAACGTAGGGGAATCGTCAACAAAATGCGATGTGGACGGTGGAAAACAGACCATTTACTTTGGTCTGTCGTCCACCGTCTTTGGTCAGAACTATAGTTCGCTAGCTCGTTTTTCGATTCGATTCTCGGCTCGGGCAATGAACTCGCCTAACAGGATGTTATTCTCCTGTGACCCATCCCGCACGCGCAGCGAGACCGTGCCGGCCTCCATTTCGTTGTTGCCAACTACCAGCATGTACGGCACCTTCATCAACTGTGCATTGCGGATCTTGGCATTCATGCGCTCAGAACTCAGGTCAGCGCTGGCGCGGATGCCTGCTTCCTTCAACTCTTTGGCAATGTTTTCGGCGTACTCGTTCTGCCCGTCCGTGATGGGGATGACGCGCACCTGCTCCGGCGAGAGCCAGACCGGGAAGGCCCCGGCGTAGTGTTCGATCAGGAAACCGATCATGCGCTCGTGCGTGCTGAGTGGCGCGCGATGGATGCAGAGCGGCACTTCTTCCTGCCCGTCCTTATTGACGAATTTCAAGTCGAAGCGTTCGGGCACAGCAAAATCCACCTGGTTCGTAGCCAGGGAAAATTCCTTGCCAATCGCGGACCATATCTGCACGTCGATCTTCGGACCGTAAAAGGCAGCCTCGTCCTTGGCTTCGACGTAGGGCACGCCGCCGTTGTCCATCGCCTTGCGCACCATCTCTTCCGTCTTGATCCACAGGCGTTCGTTGTCAACATACTTCTTGCCAAGTCCCGCCTTGCTGTGCAGGGACAGGCGCATAACATACTTCTCGATGCCGAACAACTCGAAATATTTGCGGTACAGGTCGACCACGCCCATGAATTCCTGCTCGAACTGTTCCTCCGAGCAGTAGATGTGGGCATCGTTCATCTGCATCGAGCGTACGCGCATCAGGCCGAAGAGTTCGCCCGATTTTTCATAGCGGTAACACGTCCCATATTCCGCCAGGCGGATCGGCATTTCCCGGTAAGAGCGTGGACGCGCGCCAAAGATCTTGTGGTGCATCGGACAGTTCATCGGCTTGACGTAATACTTCACGCCTT
>CAZLOC010000562.1:0-2574 GCA_964560935.1 uncultured Anaerolineaceae bacterium
TGGCACTGGTGCTGGCGATGCTTGTGCCGCTGATCCGCTATCTGCACCTGCAGGCGACCCAGCAATGGGTCCGTTGGGGCCTGGCGTCGGCCATGGTGCTCTCTGGGGTCGCCGCCATCGGCAGCCAGTCACGAGGGGGGCTTCTGGCGATGGCGGCGATGGGTTTGTTCCTGTGGTTCAAGAGCCGCCACAAGCTTGTCATGGGCATCTACATCGTTTTATCGGTCGGGATCATCCATGCGGTGATGCCACAGGAATGGTACGACCGTATGTACACCATCGAGACTTACCAGGAGGATCCTTCGGCATTGGGACGCATCAATGCCTGGCACACCGCATTCAATGTGGCGAAGGACAGGGTGACAGGTGGTGGATTCGAGATGTTCAGGCCACCCACCTTCAGGCAGTACGCTCCCGAACCTTTCAGGGTTCACGATGTGCACAGCATCTACTTCGAGGTAATTGGAGAACACGGCTTCATCGGGTTCGGAATGTTCGTCCTGCTGGCGGTGTTTACCTGGATGCGTGCCAACCAGGTCATACGCGAATGCAAGAATGATCCCGAGCGAAAGTGGGCGGCAGATCTAGCCGCGATGATTCAGGTCAGTCTGGTCGGTTATGGGGCAGGCGGTGCATTCCTTGGTCTTGCCTACTTTGACCTGACCTACCACCTGATGATTGTTTTGTTGCTGGCTGCAAAATTCTCTGGTGTGCTGGATAAAGTGGTCCCTGTTGCTCGGCCGGCAAACGCTAGGACGCCGCCTCATCCGAGAAGTCAGTTTGGCCCAGGGAGTATTGGACAAAGGTTCTGATCGTGTCCTTCTGGCCTCGTTTTCGGTTACCTCCAGGGCTGGATGGAGCGTTCTGGCTGGCATTGCTTTTGGTCGGCTTGGTCGAGCTGGCAATGCACAGCGAGGGGGTTATTCACAAATATCGCGCAGTATTCGCGCTCGGGCGTGCGTACGACAAAATTCATCACATCGAGCGCGATCCGCCGCAAGTCCTGTTTGTAGGAAACAGCCGAACTGACAATGGGATCGATCCGCGCGCGGTGAACCGGTCTTGGCCAAATAATCATTTGCGTAGTTTCAACCTGGGGCTACCGGGTGCCAATGCCATTGTCTATCACGGCGAAATAAAGCGTCTGGATGAACGCCGCTTGCTCGGCAAGGAGGCAATCCATACCGTCGTGCTGGGGCTCGATGAAAGCGCCCTGCAGGAGGATAACTCGCTTGGATATATTGGTTTTTTGGCAGACCGGGCGGCCCTGTGGGAGTCGGGGCGCTACCAGGACTGGTTCGGCAGCTATGTGCGACTGTGGTCATATAGTGCAAACCTGCGGCAACTGCGAGAACCGGAAAAACTACGTCGCTTTGTAGAAGCAAGTTCGCATGAGGTCGATCCAGTTGGCGGTTCTGCTTCCGCCTATCAGGGCTATCGAACAGGTTTTGGGGCCGCGCAGAACGAGGATCAGGTGGTTCGCCAGGAAAGCGCTGCCCAACATCCACCATCGCCTGAAGTCGTGTATTTCTTGTGGCAAACGATCGATATCCTTCAATCACGGGGTGTTCACGTTTTTGTCACCCTCCCGCCTTTGCGTGAACGCCCTTCCGCTTTCGTCGATGCAAGCCCTGCGGCTGAGCCTTATCGAACGCTGCTCGCACGTTTACGTCAACGCGGCGTGATCGTCCTGCAGACCCCGGGTGGCTTTTCACCGTCTGAGTTTGTCAACGCCGGCCACCTGAACGACCGTGGCGCTCAGCGTTACAGCGCTGAACTAGGCCGTCAGCTTGCAGCCAGTGGCATTCGGTAGACCATGGTATTCAGTTCCCCCACGTTCCTGCTGTTCTTCGCCGTACTGCTGCTGTTCTACGCAGGGGCACGGAATTACCGCGAGCGTGCTGCAGTCATTCTGGCGGGCAGCCTGATTTTCTATGCTTCGTGGAAACCGGTGTATCTCATCCTGCTGGTCGGCTCGGTCAGTATCAACTATCTGATTTATTCCGCGTTGTCGGCCACACGCAGCAAACGGCTGCTGGTAGTGGGGCTGGTCTTGAATCTGGGCTTTCTCGGCGTCGTCAAGTATCTGGGCATGGCGCTGGAGAGTCTGCTCGGTATTGGTGTATGGCTGGATATGCCATTGATCAGTGCACCACCCAGTTGGATGGACTGGGCGCTACCGCTTGGCATCAGCTTTTATACTTTCCACATGCTGTCGGTGATGATCGACGTCTATCGCGGCGAATGGACCCATCGCATTTCGTTCCGTGCCTGGTGGATGTACGTCACCTTTTTCCCGCACATGATTGCCGGCCCGATCCTCAGAGCATCCGAACTGGTCGAGCAACTGGAGAACCTGCAGCCGCTCAAAGCAGAAGACATCAAGCTGGGCGCGCTTATTTTCATGGCGGGTCTCATCAAGAAAGTGCTGTTCGCCGACAACCTGGCACCCCTCGCAGATGAACTCTTCAGTCGCCCCGAGGCGCTGGATTTTTACACTGCCTGGCTTGCAGCCACTGCCTTCGGTCTGCAAATCTATTTCGATTTTTCCGGCTACAGCGAAATGGCCATCGG
>CAZLOC010000563.1:0-2572 GCA_964560935.1 uncultured Anaerolineaceae bacterium
ACTTGCACCGCACTGCGTGCTTTGCAGTGCAGGTGAGCGAAGCGGAGTGGTAGGCGGGTGGGGGCTGTTTTATGGTTGACTCAAAATAATTACGCTAGCAAAGCGCTCCAACCCTAAAACCATGCATCGCGCAGGTGAATTGAGAAAAGAACTCAGGCTTGCAATTGTGCTGGATGATGAAAGCGCATATGGCGCAGGGGCGAAATAATTGACAAAAAAAGCAAAAGGCGTACAATCCATTTATACTTATCCATTAAGGTCAACAATGTAAATAAAGAACCATCACAGCGTAAAGCAAGGAGGTTCCCGGATCAAATGATCAACGCTTATTACGAGGTATCCCAATGAACGTGTCTATACGCGTCGGCGCTGGACTGGTGCTGGGTACTGGCATGGCGCGCTTGTCCGTTACATTGGCGGAGGGGGCGACGGTGGCCGATCTGTTGGAATACCTGCGTGACCAATATCCCGATGCCTCTCGCTTGGAGAGCGCCGTTCTGGTTAGTAATGGCGAGCATATCGCGCATTCCGCGACCTTGTCGGATGGACAAGAGGTCGCGTTACTCCTGCCCATCTCGGGCGGTTAAATAATAGTACCTATTTCTGCCAACAAATGAAAGGAGAATTCCCATGGTTGTTAAGAATAATCGTTCTGCGCAATCCGTTGAAACAGCGCAAAGGACCGTGCTGGTGGATCAATTTACCAATGGCATTCTGGATCCCAACCAGCCCATGCTGGGTCCGGTGAAGGATGGCGGTCATCTTATTGTAAATACCGCGCCCGGTTGCTGGGGTCCGATGATTACGCCAGCCATCCGCGGTGGGCACGAGGTGACGCGCCCGGTCGCGGTCGAAGGCGCGGAGGTGGGTGACGCAATCGCCATCCGCATCCAGGACATCACCGTGACCTCTCTTGCCACAGCCTCCGGCAACGATAAATTCATGGATGGGCGCTTCCTGGGTGATCCCTATGTGGCAGGTAAATGTCCTCAATGCGGCACGTTGTACCCTGAAACGCATGTGGAAGGGATCGGCCCTACGGCAATACGCTGCGACAACTGCGGGGCAGATGTCGCGCCGTTCAACTTCACCAATGGCTATACCATTTTCTTCGACGGTAACCATACGGTCGGCGTGACCATGCCGCGTGAAGCCGCCGAGGATATTGCCCGCGACGCGAAACGCTACGCGGCTCTGCCAGACAATTCGATTCAGAATCCCATCCTGACATTTGCTCCACATGACCTTGTCGGACTCGTCGCCCGCCTGCGCCCGTTCATGGGTCAACTCGGGACGACTCCTTCCATGCCGATCCCTGACTCGCACAATGCCGGGGACTTCGGTTCGTTCCTGATCGGGGCGCCGCACGAATATGCCCTCACTGCCGAACAATTGGCGCAGCATCGCACCGATGGCCACATGGATATCGATGCTGTGCGCACCGGAGCCATTCTCATCTGCCCGGTCAAGACTCCTGGCGGCGGCGTCTACCTCGGCGATATGCATGCCCTACAAGGCGACGGTGAAATCGCCGGTCACACCTGCGATGTTTCTGGTACCGTCACTCTGCAAGTGCACGTGTTGAAGGGCCTCAACATTGACGGCCCGATCCTGTTCCCGGTGACGGAGGATTTGCCTTTCCTGGCGCGGCCTCTATCGGATTCTGAAAAGATGAAAGCGATGCATGTCGCGCGGCAATGGGGACTCGAGGAGTTGGAAGAATCCGCTCCAATTTCCGTGATCGGAACCGGTCCGGATCTGAACGCTGCCACCGATAACGGTTTGCAGCGCGCGGCAACTTTGTTAGAGATGACCGTTCCCGAAGTGAAAAACCGCGCCACGATCACCGGCGCGATCGAGATCGGACGAAATCCGGGAGTGGTCCAAGTCACGTTTCGCGCGCCGCTGGATCGATTGGAACGACGCGGCTTGCTTCCCTTTGTGCGCGACCAGTACGGAATTGGCTAATTGTTAGAAGGGTAATAGTAGAAGTAGCGGATGATACACTCTCATCCGCTACTTTTGTTTCATCTATCTTGACCCTGCGTTGGTGATTGGTGAGATTGGGGGCTTTAAGTGGTACAAGAGCCGTCGAAGAGCTCGTGATCGCCAAATAAAATACAGCTTGAATCCAACTTTTCAAAATGCTATACTGATTTCAGGTTCATTGAGGAAGGAGGTGCGTTCTCGAAGAGCAAAATCATAGTCGTCCGGCTTGCACCAGTCCGTGCATGATAAAACCCGCAAAACCAATGGAGGAGGAAGAAATGCGTAAGACACCCCGTTTGTTCGTTACGTTTGTCGCCCTGCTCGTTCTACTTTCAACGCTGGCTGGCACAGTCTCTGCCGCGCCGCCAACCCAGCAGGCCAAATGGACGGTGATGGTCTATATCTCGGGGGACAACAACCTTGAAGACTATGTTGTCAAAGATATCGAAGAAGAATTGGGCCTGGTCGGCTCCAATGCGGATATCAACATCCTGGCCCTGGCAGATCGAGGACCCGGTTACGACACCAGCCGCGGCGATTGGCAAACGACCAAACTCTTTTATGTCACACAAGGTATGCTCGC
>CAZLOC010000564.1:0-2570 GCA_964560935.1 uncultured Anaerolineaceae bacterium
CCCATGCGTTCTGGGTGAAGGCAACCTTGTAGTACTCATTACCCATCAATCGAAAGATATTATGGTCGACGAGTTCCCTGCGGACCAGTCCGCCCAGATTGATGGCGCGATGATTCCACGGGTGCAACCCGGATAGAAGTGTGGCAGTACCAGGAGATGAAGCGTTTGCTGCGGAATAGTGCGCGTGGTATACGTTCGCACGGGAGGCAAGTCTGGTCAAATTGGGCGTCGTCTCACGCTGGTATCCGTACAAGGACATATTACGAGTTGCCATTGCATCCAGGACAAAGACCAGGATGTTGGGTTTTCCCGATTTTTGATTTTGAAGAGAGCCCACATATGGCTGCGCAACTGAGGCGGCTATGCCTGCCGAGGAAAGGGCCATTAACTTAAGAAAATCGCGCCTGCTGAAATGTGTCATAAGGTTTTCTTATCCAAGGTTTCTTGCTGCTACAACTACCAGGGCTAACAAGGATAAAAACAGAAAGATATATAAGAAAAATATTAGTTGGCCCGCAAACCGAACCAGCGCTGATGCAATAGATGGCACTTTTCTGGAAAGCAGATCCAACAAGGCCATGATGATTAGCGCACAAACAAGAATTACCAACCAGCCGGGTAATGTTCCAATTAAGGTTATTTCGGCATTTGTGTAAAAAACCAAATTGAAGATCATTGCGCTTAATAAACAGATCGCAATAATTGTGCCGCGCAGGGTAAATACATCCAACATGCATCGTGGCGGTAGAATGATGCAAAGGAATAAGAGCAAAGAAAGGAAAATAATACTCTCGATAAAATCCGTCAAAAGGGAATAGGAATAAATGGCCAGTATCTCCCCAAGATTGAGAAATCGTGACCATGCTTGGACTTTGCCCGAAAATGCCACAAGCGTCCAGCTATACGTTATGGTAGAAATGACGGCGAAGACGGAAAGGACCGCGTCCTCTTTGGGGAGCTTGCTCAACATCCCTATCCCACCCCGGTTTCGATGACGAGTTTCAGGCATGCGCACTCAGTTCGGGCCGGTGGTGAGAAAAGGGCGCTACGGGTCGTTGTTATGCGTACGCCCCCGACCAGGTCTCGAAGTGACGCCCGTTGCGCTCATCGTCTTTGTAGAACATAAGGTAAGTCAGCGCCTGGTAAGGGACGAATTTCTGTTCCATGGGATTCTTGATCGCCAGGGCGTAATAGGTATGCCAGGTGCCTGAGTTGAAATAAATCTGGCTGTCTGAGTGGGGCGGTTTGGAGTCTTCGTCCAGTGGAACGATCTCGTAATGGTGGGTGTGCCCGTAAACGATGTAACGGGCCGAGTCGTCCAAGAAGGCGGGCTCGCGCAAGGCGTGGCTGGCAAAGGATTGTTCTCCCTCCCTCAGTTTGTCGTGAATCCAGAGCACCAACTCATTGATGGTGGTGAAGGAAGTGCGTTTGGATATTTTGACGATCAACTCCATCGCATCCACGATGTCGAATTGGAAAGCCTTATCGGCTTCACGGACATAGTCGATCTGCAGGAATTCTTCACAGATATCATCCCAAACTTTTTTGAGGTCGTCTTCCAGCGCAGCGCTGCCGGCGTAATTCTTGATCTGGCCGCTGATCCACAGCGGGGTTGCCAGCACCGGGCGGATATTGGTCAACCGGCGCAGGCTGTCCACGATGCCCGCAGGCAAATCATCCCCGTAGCGTTTTTGCACCTCGATCGGGAAGCGGTTCAGCACCTCCATCGTGAAGACGTCCCCCAGCGTACCGTGATTGCGGCCTTTTTCGCGGTCGTAGTTGAATCTGTCGTAACAATCACCATGACGAGCGTAGACCCTGTAGCGCGTAAAGACGCTTTTCAGGGATGGAAGTTCTTCCATCGCATATGGGAAGTTGGTGTTCGGATTGTGCAAGCCCATGGCGTCGATCATCTCCTGGCGGACCTGGTCGAAGGCTCCCCCCGGGAGGTGATAATACCAATCGTGGTTGCCAACCATATAGTGGGTGCGGACCTTGAGCGGGATGCGCTCTTTGGTTCTGCGGTCCGGTTTTCCCCGCCGGGTGGCCGGAGGAACGGTCGCCACCTCGCCAGCCGCGCAACGGCGCAACACGTCGATGGCCTCTTTATTTTCCTTAAAAATGGCGTCTGTGACCTCGCGCAGCCTGGCGGCATAGTGGGGCTGGTTCGGTTCGCTCCAGGGACGGATGTAGTTCGCATCTCCGGGCGCGGTATCCAGCCAACGGGTGGAGTGAAGCGGGTCGAGGATGTCGCCCATCAAAATCAGGTCGATGTTCTCGATCGGGCGGTAGCTGCCGTCGGCGCGCCAGGAGGCGAAATAGGCTGTTTCCCGCAGCCGGTCCGCAAACAGTTGGAACGCGCTCGGGGGAATGGATTCAGCCGTCGTTCCGTCTCCCAGGTGGACATCACTGACAATGACTAACATGCTCTTGCTCCTCAGGTAACAAAGAGTCGGCAACCGTATTATAGTACCAACTGGGAGAAGAAGAACGCTTTGCTTCCCGGACCGGTCTGCGATCAGGACCGGGGGTTGGAAATTCGTAAGGCCACGAAATAAAAAATCAGCCGC
>CAZLOC010000565.1:0-2570 GCA_964560935.1 uncultured Anaerolineaceae bacterium
CCGGTGGCGGCCCGGCCGAGGGCTCTGTGTTAACGGTTGACGGCGCTCTGGACGACCCGGCGGAGATCGGCAAGGGGATTTCCCTGACCCACTGGAACAACGTGCTCGATGGCAATTTCCTGACGCTGACTGGCGCCACCATTACCGACACGATCACGCTGACACCGAAATCCCCCGCTGTGGGTTCACCGAAGGATGGCCCCACCCTGACCTTCGAGTTCCAATTCAGGGAAACCCCGAACAATGGAACCAACGGGGTGTGCGCGGATGGGTTGTTGGCTGAAGATGACTACGCCTACGTCAATTCGGGTGGCACTTCAAGTGGTGGTTGCCCCGACCTGTTTGGCTACGTGGACACCCAAGTGGTCAACCAGTCGTTCAATTACGACGGATTCACTTACTTTATCTCTGTCCTTTTCCTGAACCCGGACGGTACGCTCGACACGATCGGCATCCCCAAATTGAGCCAAGGCGAATGCTCCGCCCTCGGCCTGGAGACCGATCCGTTAGACAACGTGGGTGACTGCTCTGGTTTCAAAACACTCGAAACTCAAGCAACCACCAAGCGCTTCGGCTTCGCCATCAGCGCCCGACCGCTGCCTGTCCCCGAGCCGGGCACGCTGGCGCTGATGGGCCTGGCGTTGGCAGGCATGGGCGCGGCGCGGTATCGCAAGTCCCGCTGATCAAGGAGGTCATGCCGGGCCGCTTCGTGGCGCGGTTGACTTCTAAACGGCACGCATTCGAAAGGCACGGTTGATACCGTGCCTTTTGCATGGTCCCGTGCAGTCCGTTTGCACTTCTCCCGCTCCGCCTCGGCATCTTCATCAAAAAGGGGACGCTACCCTTAATTTGAAGAGCGGAAAAAGTGGATAAAAAGGGGACGCTACCCTTAATTTGTGCCATCCTCAGGCGATGCCCAGACTATCCAGAACGGTATTTGCTGGTGTTCCACACCACATCACGCAGCGCGGTAATCGACGCGAAGATATTTTCTTTGCGGACGAAGATCGCGAGGCGTATCTCGCTTGGCTCCATGAATATTGCGAGAAATTTGAAGTTGAAATACTCGCCTATTGCCTCATGACCAACCATGTCCACCTGGTTGCCGTTCCTGCAACCGACGACGGGCTGCACCGGGCACTCAAGCCGCTGCATATGCGTTATGCCCAACGGATTAACCGTGCGCGGGGTTGGAAGGGGCACCTGTGGCAAGGGCGGTTCTTCTCGTCGCCACTGGATAAGGCTTATCTGTGGGCGGCGGTGAGGTATGTGGAGCGCAACCCTGTACGTGCCGGCATGATCGAGCGTGCTGAGGATTATCGCTGGTCCAGCGCGGCCGCCCATTGCGGCAAGCGATCAGACAGCTTGCTTAAATTGGGATCTGCCTGGAGCAGGCAATTTTCAAAAACAGAGGGCTGGTCAGACTGGCTTTCTGCTGGGGATGGAACGGAAGAAATTCAGATACTCAGGCGCAATGTTGAGAAAGGGCTGCCTTGCGGTTCAGTTGGATTTGTTCAAGAACTGGGCAAGCTGGCTGGGCGTTTGCTTGAATATCGTCCGCAAGGTCGACCAAGCAAGGTTGATGATGGAAACAAAGGGTAGCGCCCCTTTTTTTGCGGAGTCATCATCAACACCATCGGCCAGAGCGAAAATTGTCTCTAGAAATGCGTTCCCTCCCTGGGCGGCGTGGACCAATCCCTGCCCAACATCCAGCGCGTCAGTTCGGCGGCCGGGATCTCATCGCCAACAGGGGTGAACAGGTGAAAGCCCTGCCTGCGGAATGTCGCGTACCCAATTGTCCATAGCTGGATGTCGGTAATTTTTACACTTCCCCCAGCCTTGTTAGGCGGTGATTTTGCAAGTAATTGAATTAAAAAGAAATATAATTTCTGGCATGAAAGCCGCTTTACTTCTGGCACCTGAACCGTTTACCTCTCTGCGGCAACGGGGTCAGATTAGGTATAAGCGGGTTATTTAAGAGAAGTATCGAAGCTTAAATTCTTAAATTATTGTTATTAATCACTGTTCAAGGAGAACATGATGTCAATCCTGAAAAAGAGCCTGATTAGCGTCGCGATTGCGGCTTCAGCTATGGCAATGGGTAGCGCGTCTGCTGACGGCCTGTATTTCACGGCGAATGGCGGCTATGGCACCTCAGACGCTTTCAATATTCTTGAGTCGAATGTCAATGCAACTTCGACCTATACAGCGCCTGCGGCCGTTGCTTCGTTTGATGATCTCATCGGCACAAACATCGGCGTAACCGATACGAGTACAGGCGGAACCGTTACCGGCTACCTGGATGGCACTTCGCAATTGAACGATTCTGTAGATGGTTTTTTCCAGGATAGATATGAACTGCTCTTCAACTACACCTTGTCCGGCACGGCGTTTGTGAATGACGGTTCCGGCCTCATCCCCGATGGAACCATGGATTTCGACAATAACGGTTTGATAGATGCCAATCTTATTGGTTTAACACATGGCTTGGATTCCATTGTCCCCAACTACACTACCGGCACGATCGAAGTGATTTACCGGGATCTCAATGGCGCCGTGCTGGGCGTAAA
>CAZLOC010000566.1:0-2568 GCA_964560935.1 uncultured Anaerolineaceae bacterium
CGGGCTGCAACTGCAATCCCTGTTGCGTCGCCGTCAGCCAGAAGCGCTGGACGGCGCGGCCTGCCACCACATAGTCGTCAACGGTTTGCGGCGCCCTGCGCGCAACGATTGCGAAGTGCGCCGCGCACAATACGCCAGGCAGAAGATCCATCTCGATTCGTGGCGTGAGATGTCCCGCCAGCCATGTGTTGAAAAACCGCACACGCCCCCAGTTCGTCATCACCCAGCGCATCAGCTTGAGCGTCATGGCGTCGAGGCCCAGAGCACGGTCGGGAACCTTGTCGTCGCTGAAGCGTGCGCCCCATTCGATGATGTCGCGGTGCACCGAGTAGGCTTCGGGCAGGGTGAGTCTCAGCTTTGCATTGGCGAACATCAGCCGGGCCATGCCCCAGCGCTCCGCCCCGGACTCGAACCAACGCACGCTGTAGTGTTCTCCGACCGAGTCCTGCAGCGCCTGTTTCTGGACTGTGGTCAGCGGCACCGTTCGCATGGGGCGGCGCTGCACCGAGCGCTGCGGAATGAAGGGCAACAAAGGGTCGGGCGCAAGGCCGCTGTCCGGTACCAGATCAACCTCATACACCGGATGAGTTTCCGGTGCGTCGGGGCGGCGCCTGATTTCGGCTCGCAACCCGTGGGCACTGGCCGCAATGGCAAGAGTCTCCAGCAACGCGCCGTGAGCGATCTGGCTGGGGTGGCCATCAAGGTCGTAGACGCAATGCTCGCGAGTGTCGTGGCCGTGCACGAGAAGGCGATGCTCGTCGACCACCTCGAAGCGCCAAGGCTGGGTGTTGTCCCCCGAAGGCGCCCAGCGGGCAAGATCCAGGATTTGGCGAACCGGGCTAGTGATACTCATTTGGCATGTAATCGACGACGCACCATGGAAAGTGCAAATCGTTGCAATGGGTTTCGGTTGTTGCCCCCCGGTCGCCAGGTACGCGCCAGCCTGTTGTGGAAGGCATCGTAGTGAACCCCCCAGGGGGCTGAATAGACACGGCCACGGTGGAGCAGGATTTTCAGGGCCTCAGTACCAGCTACTCCGGCACATAACATGCAACCCATCGCAGTGGAGGGTCCCTTGTGGTTGGCCAGATCAATAGTGGATGGATCGACCAGGTACCCCATATGCAGTCTGGCCGGCGCCAACCCAACAAAAAACCGGATAGCTTTTTCCAGTTGATTGTTCTGGGCAAAGCCGAAATAGTCTTCAAACGTCATCTGGCCGGGCACGAAATTCAGTAAAGCCGCGCCCATGCCCAGGGGCGCAACGGTGATGGCCGGAATATTTTTCCTGGCACATGCCGCAAAAACTGCCTGCCGGATGTCCAGAGCAAAGAAGTCCAGCCCATCTACATATAAATCGACATCGGCAAGAAACTCATCCAAAACGCCCTCTTCCAAACCATTTGGAAATTGGCGCAAATCCAATTCAGGATTGATGCCGTTCGCCATTGAGACCATCACTTCCAGCTTGGATTTGCCTAGCGTATCGAGGCTTGCCCCTGCTTGGCGATTGAAATTGGCGAGATCGAACGTATCGAAATCAGCAAGATTGAAGGCCCCCACCCCCAGGCGAGCGAGTGTCAGCAGGTGGAATCCGCCTACACCGCCCAACCCGGCGATCGCCACTCGGCTCTTGCGCAGCCGGTCCTGCTCTTGCTCAGTCACCCAGCCAAGGTTTCGCGAGAAGGCCTGGTGGTAATTGAATAAATTCATGCGAAACATCCGGCATGACCGAAATAATTCAAAAGTGGATTATTCCCCACGGACTAACCGGCCAGCAATACCGATCTCGTCCTCTTTTGAGAAACAGTAGGGATAGAGCGAGCGAACGCCGGTAGCAGATTTCTGCATACCCCCAAAACGGGCAATCTGCTCATCGGCATATTCAAGTTGCAGCCGGAGCAGCACCGCGGGGGCATTCACTCTCGGACAGATTTTTTCTAAACCAAAGTCTTCAAAGCCAAGCAGCTTCTTGTAAAAATTCGCGTGTCTTGGATTAATTTCGATCACGAAATCAGTGGCGTGGTGAATGTTCTGGCCATATATCTTGCAAAGGTGAAACAGCACGGCAACGATGTGTTTTGAATCAACGTAGTCATCGTCAATTGCAAGCTTGGTCAACTCACAAACCGCGCGACCCTGTGTCCTGAGGGTATCGATTTCTTCCTTATAAATGCTGTCAGCCATCAACCCCGCCGGCCCATCAAGACCCAACGTCGTCGTACCAACGGTTTTCTCTTCCATAGAAACCAGGACGGTAATGCGCTGCGGATCATCCTCTAGCGCACGCGTCTGGTAACCGCGACTTGCATATCGCTTTTCGATCAACATGCTGGCGGTGTGACGCCGGCTGTCAGAACTGGCTAGACGAATCTTGAATTTTTGTTGCTGAACCGAATCGGTAGATTGGCTGGGGTTATCAAACTGAGGGATGCACAAGTCCTTTAGCCTGTAAGGAGACTCGAACGCGATAATGGTCTTGTCCCATTCGTCGGGTTCGCGCTGACGCTTGCCGATACTGAAGGGCAACTTGGGAAAATCAGGCATCACCCAGTTCCAGGGTCCAAA
>CAZLOC010000567.1:0-2567 GCA_964560935.1 uncultured Anaerolineaceae bacterium
GCATCGCCAACGATGTGGCGAAATACTTCGCCATCATCCCCGCCGCGTTCGCTTCGACGTATCCTGTTCTGACCACATTGAACTTCATGCGGCTTGCCACTCCTGAAAGCGCGATCCTCTCCGCGGTCATTTTCAACGCGTTGATCATCATTGCATTGATCCCGCTTGCGTTGCGCGGCGTGCACTATCGTCCTGTTGGCGCGGCGCAACTTCTGCGTGACAACTTGCTGATCTATGGCGTGGGCGGCTTGATTGCGCCATTCATCGGGATCAAATTGATTGACATGCTGTTGGTTGTTCTTCATCTGGTGTAGGTCACGTTTTGGAGATTTATTATGTCTTCCTCAAACACTCGTCCGAAATGGTGGCAATTATATCTAACCTTTCCACTTGTCATTGTATTGTTCGTAGTGGAGAACCGACTCAATATCTCAATCCGCGGACATCAGGCGGTGCAGGTCGGGATCATCATGCTCGTTTATGGACTCATTCTTTTGTGGCTGAAAGCGAATTCAGTTGCTTTGTGGAAAATGAATCTTAAGCAATACCACGGAACCATCAGAGTGATTCAAATCCCTCCATATCAACTACCTGATGCAGGCAAAGATGAACGCCCGATGTTTCAACTACCTGATTCGGAAATAAAAGGTGTGTTGAGCGATACGTTTGAGATGGACTACATCGATGCCGAATTTTTCCCAGCGATCAAGTCCCGCAGGAAATGAAGAAGGAATAAGAATGATATCTCAATTACGTCCCGCGTTTTTCATGCTTTTGATCTTCACCGTCATAACGGGTGTGATCTATCCACTGGCTGTAACAGGCATTGCCCAGGTCGTGTTCCCAAAGCAGGCCAATGGCAGCCTGATCGTGATCGACGGCAAAACCTATGGCTCGGAATTAATCGGCCAGCAGTTCGACGACCCGAAATATTTTTGGGGACGCCTCTCTGCGACGGGCGATTTCCCCTACAACGCCTTCAACGCCGAAACCCTGACCGGCTCCTCTGGCTCGAACTACGGCCCGTTGAACCCTGCTCTCATGGATATGGTGCAGACGCGTATCGACACGCTCAAAGCGGCTGACCCCGAAAATACGGCCCCGATCCCTGTCGACCTCGTAACTGCCTCCGGCAGTGGACTCGACCCGCACATCAGCGTCGCCGCAGCGTTGTATCAAGTCCATCGTGTGGCGCAGGTTCGGGGTCAAAGTGAAGAAGCGGTGAAAACCATCGTGGATGAATACGCCGAAGGACGTCAGTTCGGTATTTTTGGCGAGCCACGAGTCAACGTGCTGAAGCTCAACCTTGCATTAGACGGACTGAAATAACGAAACACAAATTGCCTATTACTGACGTAACAGGCGGTTACTAAATTTGAAAGGAATAACCCCATGAAGAAAATCAAACTTACACCAAACATGTTAGCCAACGGTTTGCGGGGAATGCTAACAGTAGTAGTCATCACAATCCCCATGTGGTTGATTGGAAGGGATATGCGCTGGGTGAAACAGTGATTGGTTTACTGTGCTTGTCGCCGATTGACTGGAGCGCAAGCAAGTGGGGCCAGGCATCTGGAGTTAGCGCCGCGTTGACAGCCGCCTTATGCTTTGATTTCTTATTTATTCCACCATTCTACACATTTGTGGTCGGCAGTCTGGAAAGCTGGCTGGTGCTGGTCATATTTTTGTGGATAGCTTTTGTTGTCGTTGGGCGCATCCAGGACAGTCTATCCAAAGCAAGCGAAGCAACATTTATGTATGAGTTAAGTTCGGCGCTTGCCAATATGCGCACTCAGGAAGCGGTTGCCCATACGGTTGCGAAATACATCAGGCAACTTTTTCAGGCTTCGCTTGTCAATGTTACCTTCCAGCAATCCAAACAATCTCCACGCATCGCCGTTAGTGAGCCCTTGAATGGCGTGGAAAAAAGTCAGCCTGATCGCGTCCTGCCCATTCTAAATGCCTGGGGATTGATCGGTGAGATCCAGATATGGCGCGGCAAATTTGGGGATTTGCCATCCGAAGATAGTCACCTGCTTCAAAATTTTTCTTCACAGGCCGCAAGAGCATTCGAGCGCACACACTTCCTTGAAATGGAGAAAACAGTAAACGGTTCAGCCGCGGGTGTATCTGCAAAATAGACAAAATACAAACAAACATGAAGGCATAATGCGTATGGGGAGTTGAAAGTCGCCAATGGTCTGAAATGCGACTCGAAATTCCCTTTTCAAATGAGATACAATGAATTTGATGGAACATCGTCCTGACCCTGACGCGCTTCTGAAAGAAATCCGATCTGAAGAACAGAGCCGAGGAAAATTAAAAATCTTCCTCGGTTATGCCGCGGGGGTGGGAAAGACTTACGCCATGCTCGAAGCCGCACACCAGCGCAAGGAGCAGGGTGTAGATGTGGTGGTTGGCTACATCGAAACCCACAAACGCATTGAAACCGAAGAACTGCTCGAAGGGTTGGAAGTCCTGCCGCGCAAGCAGGTGGAATATCACAACGTGACCCTGCCTGAAATGGACGTGGATGCGGTTCTTAAACGCCGCCCCGCGCTTGTACT